>NZ_JAUBUR010000072.1:0-11070 GCF_036705485.1 Microcoleus sp. AT9b-C3
CTCCCGCTCCATTTAATTAGATTGCATAACATTACATTTTGGGGTTTTATATTTTTCATTCTGTTCAAGTCAGTTACCTTATACCTCATCTTTCTGATAAGTGCTATAGCTACACCGATGTAGATGATTATTTCCCTTATCAAATGCCGGAAGTGTGGCTGTTTAAGAAAAATAAGCTCAGAATTTACGACTTGCAAAACGATCGATATGTCGAAAGTTCAGTTAGCCGTTATTTTCCCAATTTTAATGTATCAGAAATTGTGGAGGAATGCTGGCAAATGTCGCGCGATCGCCATACAAGTGCAATAATTCGAGAGTTGCGACGGAAAATTGAAAAGGAGAACGGTTGAATCATATCGTGTCCGGTGAATTGACCATAATTCCTGTAGGGGCAGGTTCACCAACAATAATTGGCTCAAACCCACAATTATGATAAACCTGCCCCCGCCCAACGATTACAAACAACTTTGATTTTGGGTAATTAAACAAACATCATATTCTGCCAAATCCTAATAGTTTTGTCACTGCTGCAGCTAGCCAAAAACTCTCCTTCCGGGCTAAAATTAACAGAATATACCGAATTAGTGTGACCTGCAATATTACAAATTTCTTGACCATCTTTAACTCGCCAAATTTTGATAGTTTGATTGCTGCTGCTAGCCAGAATCTCGCCATCGGGACTAAAAGCAATAGAATCAACATACCAAGAATGTCCTGTGATAGTTAAAACTTCTTGCCAATCTTTGACCCACCAAATTTTAATAGTATTGTCATGGCTGCCGCTAGCCAAAAACTCTCCATTTGGACTAAAAGCTATGCAGCGAACGGAGTCTGTATGACCTGTAAGTGTGCGACTTAGCTTCCCATCTTTAACTCGCCAAATTTTGACTGTTCTGTCCCAACTGCAGCTAGCAAGAGTTTCGCCATCAGGGCTAAAAGCGACAAAATAAACTAAATTGGTGTGACCCGCAAGCGTGTGAATTTCTTGCCCGTCTTTGACTCGCCAAATCTTGATTGTTTTGTCCCAACTGCTGCTAGCAATAATTTCGCCATCGGGACTGAAAGCTGCGCCGTAAACTGAGTTACTGTGACCGATCAGGGTGCGGATTTCTTGTCCATCTTTCATCCGCCAAAGTTTTACTGTTTTGTCGTGGCTGCTGCTGGCTAGCATCTGTCTGTCCGGGCTGAAAGCTACTGTATAAACCGAGTTAGCGTGTCCTGTGAGGGTGACAATTTCTTGCCCGTCTTCTACTCCCCACAGCTTGATTGTTTTGTCATCGCTGCCGCTGGCTACAACTTCTCCGTTGGGGCTGAAAGCCACAGAGTAAATTAAGTTTTTGTGACCTGTGAGGGTGTGAAGACATTGCCAGTTATAGGTTTGCTGTTGGGGCTGGGCAGCAGTTTTTCCTGGTTTAACTAACTTGGAATTTGTTTGAGGAATTGCTAGATCGATCGCAACTTGGGGATTAATTTCTTTTAATACTTCAACAGCCGTTTGATAACGGCGGTTAGTAGCATTTTGAATCATTTTGTCTAAAATTTTTCCGAGTTGTTCACCCACGGGGTTGTTTGCCAAATACTGCCGCCAGATCCAGGCATCTTCACCAGGATCGAACAGGTCAAATGGGGAAACTTGAGTTAGCAAATACAAACAAGTTACGCCTAAACTGTACAAATCGCTGGCAAAAAAAGCTTTGCCTCTAGCTTGTTCGGGGGCGATGTATTCGGGGCTGCCGATGCTGGTTCCTGTTTTGAGTAATGCTGTACCTGTGGCAATTTTTGCGGCGCCAAAGTCTACTAAAACTAATTGTTTGTCGGCGCGGCGGATGATGTTTCCGGGTTTGATGTCTCGGTGAATAACGTTGTGGGAATGGATGAAGTGAAGGACGGGTAATAAGCTATTGAGTAAGTCTTGAATTTGATTTTCTGTAAATGTGCCTTCTGTTTCTACAATTTGTGCTAAATTTTGCCCGTCGATAAATTCTTGGACTACATATTGTCTGCTGTCTTGGATGGAATAGGCTAAGAGTTCGGGAATTTGAGGGTGTTTGCCCAATTCGTCTAATCGCATTGCTTCTTGTTCAAAAAGTTCGGCTGCTTTTTTGCTGTTGCGATTGCTTACTGATGAGATGAGTTGGGTTTCTGGGGGTAAAAATTGTTTGATTACGCAGCGAGGTTTTGAGGGTTTGTCTTCGTCAACGGCGAGGAATGTTCTACCAAAACCGCCTTGCCCGATCGCCTTTATAGCCCGGTAGCGATCGCGCAGCAGCAGTTTTGAACGGCAATTTCGGCAAATTTTGGCTGCGGGAGGGTTTTGTGGCTTGGAACAGTTGGGGTTTAGGCAGTAACTCATTCGATTTTGGATTTTAGATTTTATATTTGGGGTTATGAATTTGAGATTTTATGTTTTTGAATATTTGCACTAGGCAGTAGATATTATACATTTTATCAGACTCTCTAAGACTTATTCAAACAGTGGTTCTACCCGCTACTTATAGGGGTAAGGTGCGCATTCCGCACCCTACATATAGAGGTTTTGCTAGTCCTGAATTAAATCTTTTAGAAGTTCCACATAACGGGGTTATTGTCTAAATGATCGGTGACTGTTCGCCCGATCGCGTCAATTTCTTTTAATTCCTCTTCACTCAATTTTACCTCAGCAGCTTTAGCATTTTCGGCTGCTTGTTCCCCGTCGCGCGCGCCAACAATTGCATTTGTTTGTGGCTGGGAAATCAACCAAGCTAAAGCTAAATTTCCTAAGCTTGTCTCGTGGCGATCGGCAATTGGCCTGAGTTGATTTAATGCTGTTTGCACTCGGTCGTAATTTTCTTTGATGAACAGCTTATTTTTGGCGCGGTGGTCGCCTTCTTCAAACTTGTGTTCTGGGCCGAATTTACCTGTCAATATTCCTTGAGCTAGAGATGAATAGGCAATGATGGAGATATGATTTTCCACACAATAGGACATAGCATCTTTTTCTACCCAGCGCCAAAACAGAGAATAGGGCGGTTGCAAGCTGTCGATGCGTCCGTATTGGGTGGCTTCTTCTATTTGGGCGCGGGAGAAGTTGGAAACCCCGATCGCCCGAATTTTTCCCTGTTCTTTTAACTTGTTCAGGGCGTCCATTGTTTCTGCAATTGGCACTAACTCGGAATTCCAAGTGCCAGCGGGCCAGTGGATTTGGTAAAGGTCGATATAATCGGTGTTGAGGTTTTTTAGCGATCGATCGCACGCTTCGATTACCAACTCGGGTTTCAGGTGGTTGGCGAAAACTTTGCTAGCATAAACTACTTGCGATCGCACATCTGAAAGTGCTTGACCGATAATTTGTTCCGAATGCCCTTCTCCGTAAACCTCAGCCGTATCAAAGGTGGTAATACCTGCCTCAAAAGCCGCGCGCATTGCTTTGACAGTTTCAGCATCCTCAATTCCCACCCACATCCGCTTCCCAGCTTGCCAAGTCCCCATAATTATCGGGGTAATCTGAATTTGTGATGTCCCCAATTGTCGCTTTTGCATACCCTAAGTCCTCATTTATATTTTTAGTATTCACCCTCAAGCTCTCTAATCTTAACAGAAAAAAGTTGGGTAGTCATGCACAGTAATACTATCGTTTTATTATGAAATAATTATAGTGATGTACAAAGTTAAAAATTAAAAATGGGAGCATCTAACTTTTGCAGCCAAGCTAGAAATTGGAGTTAGGAGTCAGGAGAAAAAAGTCCGAATAAAAAAGGAAGAAGCCAGAAGAAGTGTTTTTACAAATATGAGATACTCTTCTTATGGTAATCTAAAGCTACCTGGTAAAGCCAGAATTTAATCCTCTAAAATCAGTTTAGCCTCCTGTGTTGCTTGAGAACTTTGGCGGGACTGATAAATGAAATGCCCTGAGAAGAAGAGGTACTAATCATGACAGCTTCAATGACAGGCTCATAAACCGTTTTTTCTGCAACCCACTCCACAATAAAGTTGGCACCTGATCCTCCACTTGTATCATCTGCTGCAATAAAAAATTCTGTGGAAGCAAGCGGCTTGAGTTCTACTGGACTCTTAATGTCCTGCCTAATCAATTTCCCATCACTATCGTAGTAACGCACGGAAGTAATAATAATCGAATTTGTCAGGTCCGTATTGCGGATACTGAGGGTTGCTGACAAATTCATGACCTGCTCCTGGCTATTGTAGTGATAAATATGTGAGTAAATAGGGACATATAGGGTTTGTCCCATCACAACTTTTGTTTTATCTAACGGAACTGCTTTCAGTGAAATTTCACGTTTTATATCAGGTTGTTGTCTTGGTGAGGTAGTTTGGTCTGAACAAGAACTTAGGACGATCGCCCCTAGCGCCCAACCAACCCAGAAATCATGTTTCAACTTCATCGGCATTCATCCAAATACACCACATACATTGCAGTTACGTCTAAAGCAGAAAGCAGAGTGCACCTTCTCTCTCGTTTGAGGCGGCTTAGTGATAAGGTTTGAGGGGCAGTTCAACCTGGAACGTTGAGCCCCTGCCCACTGCACTCGTCACCTGTATTTGTCCGCTGTGTGCCTTGACAATTTGTTGGACGATCGCTAACCCCAGCCCAAAGCCTCCGCTATCCTGCGATCGCTCGGTGTCTACTCGATAGAAGCGATCGAAAATATAGGGTAAGTCCGCTTCTGGAATACCGGTTCCCGTATCGATAATCTGAATGACTGCCCAATTGGAATGAAGAACTAGGCGTATCTGTATAGTTCCGCCAACGGCAGTATATTTACAGGCATTGTAAAGCAAGTTTTCTACTACTTGCCGCAGCAAATCAGGGTCAGCCAATAATTCAATCCGTTGTTCCGGGAATTCGCAGATCAGTTTGATATTTTGGGCTTCTGCAAGTGCGACAAACTGGGTTGCTAAATTGCTCAGCAACTCGTTGAGATTGATTAACCTGAGCGATTCCGGCGCAAGTCGCCCCTGATGACGAGCCAACAGCAGTAAATTATTCACGAGCGCTCCCATTGATTTTGCGCTATCTACAATGTTTTCTAAGGGAGGATGGTAACGCGAATCATCAGCCGCGATGATCAACCCAAGCTGGGCATTAGTGAGAATGGCAGACAGGGGCGATCGCAACTCGTGAGAGGCATCGGCTGTAAAGCGCTGAAGCTGCTGATAGGCTTGCCGAATCGGTTGCATGGCCAGCCCGCTGAGAAACCAACCTGTGAGGGCAATTAAGCCCAGTGTCAGCGGGACAGCGAGAGTGAGCACCATCTGAAACTGAGTGAGCCTGTTTTGAGTTTCTGTCAGGGGAGTTGCAACCTGAAGATAACCGAGTACCCCAGTTCTACCTTCAACGGGTAATGTCACCTGACGCAGCCAGATTCCTTTTCCCAAAAGTGGATCGGTCGATCGAACTGTTAGATAACCAAACGGCGTATTTAACTGCTCAGGAGGAGAATCCCCAAAAAAACGAACGAGCCGCCTTTGTGCGTTATACCAGCGTACATAAATCAGATCTTCTGCAAGGGGATGAGACCCACTGCCTAACAAGGGGACATGACTCAGATCGACCTGGTTCTGGTTTTTGCGAACTTCATAATGTACGCTAGCCGCCATCACTCTAGTTTTGTCATAGAGAAGTCGGTCAAGGGCCTCTAGTTTATCTTTTACCTCAATCTGATAGATCGCCCCAGCAAACAGCACGAGAATGCTTCCCATTGAGAGGGTGAACCAACGAGCCAGATTGCGACGACTTTGATTAAACATGACTTGGCTTGACGATCGTCACTTGAGAGGGGAACTGAGGCGATAACCCATACCGTAAATGCTCTCAATCCAGTCTGCCGATCCTACAGCCTGCAAGCGTTGGCGGAGTTTGCGAACTAAAACAGTAATCGCATTGCTCTCTGGTTCGGTCCCCCATTCCCACACGGCTTGTTGAATCTGATTCCGAGTCAAAACCTGTCGGGGATGGCGCATAAAATACTCCAACAACTGAAACTCGCGACTGGAGAGGGAAACGGTTGCACCTTGTCGCTCAACAGTAAGAGTATCGAGGTGGAGGTGTAGATCCTCAAGGCTGAGCGTATCTCCTTGCCAAAGGGGCGATCGCCGTCTTAATGCCCGCACTCGTGCCATGAATTCAACCAAATCGATCGGTTTCACCAGGTAATCATCTGCACCTGCGTCTAACCCGGTCACTTTTTCCGGCGTGGTGTCTCTTGCGGTGATCATCAAAATCGGCGCTGTTTTCCCTGCTGCTCGATATTGACGACAGAGATTTACCCCACTGATATGTGGCAACATCCAGTCCAAAATCAACAAATCATATTCTTTTTCTGATAACAGCCACTGTGCCGTCTCTCCATCTTTTACCCCATCCACGCTATGTCCTGCTTGAGCTAGTACCGTTTGCAGCGGCATCAGTTGCTTTGGGTCATCTTCCACCAGCAAAACTCTCATATCTCGGCTCGCTTCCTTCACAGCTTGCAGTTTTCAGCATTAGAGTTTGAGGCGATTCGCGCATCTTCTTTAAGCTAGATTTTAGGATAGAGCAAGTTGTATTAAAGTGCAAAAAGATAGTAAGACCCTCAGAACGGATGGGAAAGAATAGCTGATGATGAGACGTTGGCTAAAAGCATCAGGCGCAGAGTTTTGGTTGCCATTGCCGTTTGTGGCGATCGCGTTTTGGGTTGGTTCCAGTTTCCTAATGGCTCAAGAATTACAACAACCCCAGATAGTAAAGAATAAACTTCAGGCAGATACCCAGCTTAAAGCAACGGTGTCTGTCAATATATTGCTGATCAACGCGGTGATTAACCGAAAACAAGGAACCACCCAGGTTGCGGTAGAAACAGCAGAACCCATTTTGAAGCGATTGGAATTAGAATTGCCAATGACTGACGCAACCCAGATAGAGAAAGCGATCGCGCAAGAACTACAGTTATCGCGTCAAAATGTTCGCCAGTTAGTCCGTTACGAGATCGTGGAATAAGTTTATTGTTTCAATAGGGCGATCGCATCCAGTCAAATAAGGTTGGCCAATCCATAGGTTTCCTCGCTGCGATCGAGCAATTCCTCAAGAGGCAAAAAGCGCCAAATACTCTTGCCACTTGAGGATTAAGAACTACTGAGTGACGATTTCGTTATTGATGGAAACATTTGCTGCAACTTGCCGAGCAATTTGTTCTGCCAATGCTTTTTGTTCTGCCGTTTGAACGCGCCCTGTTAACACAATCGAATTACCCCGATCGTCTGCGTCCAAATCGAATGGCTTGAGGGTGGCATCGGAGTCTAAAGCGTCTTCTACGCGATCGGCAATATCGTCAATGTCTTGATTCTGAGCCGTCTGTGCGGTCGTGGTTGCAGGCGTAGCAGGGGTTGGAACAGTCGTATTTCCAGTGGCAGTTGTGGGAGCAGAAGTAGATGGGACAGTTGTCTGTGAAGTATTGGAGGGGGTGCAAGCACCTAAACCCAAAATTGCAACAGTGCTGACGCTGATTCCTTTTGCAAATAGCTTTAATAATTGCATATTCTTTGTTTGTTTTGCTTGTGGTAAAACGCCATTTTGCCGATAAACCTCAGCATGAAGTCTTTGAGGATTTGAACTCAATAAGTAAATGTACCATAGTTCACCCATCAAAAGTAATGCTTTTTACAACCCTTTTAATAAAAAGCAACAATAAATCAAATCCAGTGAACTAAGGTTGGCAAGCTTATAAGTTATCTAAATCGGTTCTGTGCCTAAGTATAGGGAGCAAATGTGATCCAAATGTGAGTAACAGAAATCAGTCTCTCATTTTTCCCTCACTTTCATCAATGACGCTAGAAACCAGACGAAATAACAGAGAAGCAGTTGGCTTGACAAGAAACGTTATGACTGCAACCAATGTAGAAAAATTAGTAGAACACTCTTGGCATCACCTCTGTGTCGAGAAAGTGGCTCGGATTTTAGAGACTGACCTGGAAATAGGTCTATCTTCCGAGGTGTCAGCGGAGCGGCGCGAGATCCTCGGCCCCAATCAACTAACGGCTCAAAAGCCGCAAAGTGCCTGGTTGCGATTTTTTCAGCAACTGAATCAGCCGCTAATCTACATTTTGTTAGCCTCTGGCATAGTGACAGCATTTCTGAAAGAGTGGATTGATTCAGGGGTAATTTTTGGGGTTGCTCTGACGAATGCCACCATTGGTTTTGTTCAAGAGTCAAAGGCAGAGAATGCGATCGCCACTTTAGCAAAATCTGTTGCAACTGAGGCAACCATTCTCCGCCACGGTCAAAAGCAAGTAGTTTCATCCAGCGAACTGGTTCCTGGCGATCTCGTCTTGCTGTCTTCTGGGGATAAAGTGTCTGCAGATCTGCGGCTGATCGAAGTCCGTGACTTACAAGTTGATGAATCAGCGTTAACGGGAGAATCTGTCCCGGTTCAGAAGCAATCCCGGGCACTAGAGGCAGACGCTGCACTGGCCGATCGCACGAACATGGCGTATACCGGAAGCCTGGTAACGTTTGGACAGGGACGCGGACTCGTTGTCAGCATTGGTGACATGACCGAGACGGGACACATCTCCCAACTCATGCAGCAAAGCACCGCCTTGGAAACCCCACTGAGTCGCAAAATTGACAAATTTAGCAAAACCTTGCTCTATGTCATTTTAGGTTTGGCTGCCTTCACCTTTGCTGCAGGCATTGCCCAGAGATTTTCTTGGGTTGAGGTGTTTAAGGCATCTGTGGCCCTTGCCGTCAGCGCAATTCCTGAAGGATTACCGGCGATTTTAACGGTGACACTGGCGATCGGGGTTTCCCAAATGGCAAAGCAGCACGCCATTATTCGCAAACTTCCGGCAATTGAGACGCTGGGCAGCACCACCGTGATTTGTTCCGACAAAACAGGAACCTTGACAGAGAATCAAATGACGGTTCAAGAGATCGATGCCGGTGGAAAACGATATCGGGTTAGCGGTGGAGGATATGCACCAGAGGGGGAAATTTCTGTAAATGGACACTCCGTTGACCTGGCGAACGCACCTGCTTTATATGAATGCCTGCAAGCAGGATTGTTGTGCAACGATTCTTATCTAGACGTGCAAGACGGGAACTGGACTGCGATCGGTAGTCCAACGGAAGGGGCGCTGGTTGCAGTCGCTTACAAAGCTGGGTTAAGCGACAAACTAACGCAGGCGCTTTGCCGACTCGATACACTGCCGTTTGAATCTCAGTTTCAATACATGGCAACCTTACATGACGATCGCCCACAACGGTTGATTTATGTCAAGGGTTCAATTGAGGCAATTCTGAAGCGGTGTCGCCAGATGCTCGATGAAGAGGGAGAGGCGATCGCCCTCAACCCAGCGCCGATCGAGCAAGCCGTGGAGAGGATGGCGAAAAAAGGGCTGCGAGTTCTAGCACTGGCCAAGAAAGTTGTACCCGCTTCTCAATCTTCTATTGAGCATTCTGATATTGAGCAAGGGTTAACTTTTCTGGGTCTGCAAGGCATGATCGACCCGCCTCGCCCCGAAGCCATTCAAGCGATTCAAGCCTGTCGGTCTGCGGGAATTCAGGTCAAGATGATTACCGGCGACCATGCCAAAACAGCAGCAGCGATCGCGCACCAAATGGGACTAAATCAAACCCAAGAGGCTCCTGTTTTCACGGGTCAAGAACTCGCTCAAATGAATCAGCAGCAATTAGCCAATGCTGTCGAACAAAGCTGCGTGTTTGCTCGTGTCGCACCAGAACAAAAGCTCCGCATTGTCGAAGCACTTCAGTCTAAGGGCGAGATTGTGGCGATGACTGGAGATGGATTTAACGATGCTCCCGCCCTGAAGCAAGCTGATATTGGGGTAGCGATGGGCATCACGGGCACTGAAGTCACAAAAGAAGCCGCAGATATGATTCTGACGGATGACAACTTTGCTTCGATCGAGAAAGCCGTTGAGGAAGGGCGCACGGTTTATAAGAATCTGCTGCGGGCGATCGCCTTCATCCTGCCCGTGAATGGTGGAGAGTCTATGACCATCTTGATTGCCGTACTTCTGGCAGCCCCGCTACCCATTTTGCCCGTACAAATTCTCTGGCTGAATATGGTCAGTTCAGTTGCGTTGAGCTTACCGTTGGCATTTGAGCCGCCCTCTCCCGATGTCATGCAACATCCACCTCGATCGGCCAATGAACCGCTGCTGTCTCGCAGGCTGACGGCTCGGATTCTGACAGTTTCGGTATTTAACTGGATTGCGATCTTTGGGATGTTTGAATGGATCGTCCAAACCACAGGCAATGAAGCTCTAGCCCGGACGATGGCAATTCAAGCATTGGTTGCAGCCGAAGCTTTTTACCTATTAAGCATCAGTCGCTTCGTTCCGGCGATCGTCGCCAAACTGCGCGGTAAAGATGAATCAGTTGGGTATGCTGTGGCGATCGGCATTGTGGCTATTTTCATTCTCCAATTCCTGTTTAGCCAATTGGGCATTATGAATCAGTTATTCAACACTGAATCTTTAAACCCAATCCAAGGCTTAATTTGTATCGGATTCGGACTGCCAATGATTCCTTTGTCAGCTTTCCTAAAGCGTTTTGCACCTCTGAACTAAGTGGTTTTTGTGATGAAACCATTCAAAGCGGCTTTACCAGAAAGAATTGGTTTAAAGCCCCAATCCCCATCAGGAGAAATTAAAAGAAAACTATTCATTACTCTCATCCTCTTCCAGATAGAGTTCGCTATAAAGCGGTCAACTGTCAACTGTCAACTGTCAACTGTCAACTGAAACACTTTTTACCAATTTTGTAGCGTTGAATATTGAATATTTCTCATGAATTACCAAAACCTAAAACGTGCTACCGGCTTATTTACTAATCATCGAAACGTAAAGCAGGCGCTAGTTGAGCTAAAAAGCAGGGACTTCCCCATGCACAAGATTTCAGTGATTGCTCAACCTTCTGACCATAATGATTTGGACTCTCTGGGTGTGCAGCAAATTTTAATCACAAGAGCAGCAGGCGCACAAGTAGGCGCGATATAGAACCCATTTGACATCTAAGAAGAGGGTGCAAGCCTTCTAATCATCAGCCTAATAAAACAAAGGTTGAGCTTA
>NZ_JAUBUR010000073.1:0-10349 GCF_036705485.1 Microcoleus sp. AT9b-C3
GGCATGGGTGCTGCTGGATAATGCTTTTACGGTCACGCTACCACAAGACCGTAAAAGATGTCAAATGGGCTCTATAGGGCTTCAGATAGCGCTTGTTCGTAAGCGATATCTTCTCGTTCAGTAGTATTATGCTCTAAACCTCTCTTCATGTCTACTAGTAGAAGCTCTAAAAATTTAATATCGTTGCCTATATCGGCAGCCTCATCTTCATCTACCTTTTCAATTACCTGCAAACGTTCTTGATAGGCATTAATTTGATGTTCAATGGCTTCTATAATAAACCTTAAATCTTTAAATGATAGATTCATGTTAGCTTACTATCCTATAAATCACCTCTACAGGTAGTATGAGGTATCGATTTCCGAGTCATCGTCAGAGGTACGTTCGGCACGAATCTCGTCCCTAATTTCCTGAAAATCTGGAGCGTCTTTAAACACACCCGCAAATTGCATCCAGGCGGGTTCTGAAGCTTGAATCGGGACTTCCCAGGAAAGAGTTTCAATATGCTTAAGTCTTTCTAAAAATGTGGTTTGAATTTTGGTAATTGCTTCTTCTCGACTTGCTGCTTCAACTCGACATTGCGGAAACTCTAAAATAGAAGCAGAAACCTTTCCTGAAGAGAGGGTTTCTAACAGGAGTGTTACTTTCAATTGGCTAGATGGTTGGGATTGCAATACATTTAAGCTTGTTAACCTATTGACATTCGCTTTAGGGATTTTATTAATTTCGCAGTACATATTACATTGCTGCACCAACTCTGATTTAACAGCGCAAAACTCCTTGCACACTATGAAAATTCTGCAAGCATCTCCAAATGCTGAATGAGGTTTCATCTCATTTTTATACTTTAATGGCAATTTATACTTAAAATTCTTTGATCCAAAGCATTTATTTTTAGCATAAAATCCGATAATCAACGATATTTTGTCAAGAGAGAAGAGATAGCCTATCTCCTTTTCAATAACAAGTTGTATGTCAATAACTTGAATATTCGATATATTGACTTTTGCCATTTTCAAAATCTTGATATCCTCCCTCCCACCAAAAAATACAATCTGGTCAACTTGATGTATCTTAAACAGGTTGTGAATGTATTCGCGTAATTCATCTAGGCATTGGGAGCGTAGCTTTCTTGCTATAACTTGATCAGACTTTTCTAACCGATAGCTCGGATCGAATACTTTCTGATACTCTCCTCTTTTAAGGTTTGCCACTCTTTCCGAAAATCCAACAGTTTTACCAATGTCATTGATAATATTTTTCCTGATAACAAGGAATACATCATAGGAGAATTTTTTACTCTCAAATAAAAGCTGATGGCGCTCTACCTCATATATCACGGCACCAATTTCTGTAGGAAAATAGTTTCCTCTAAAAAAACCATAAATTGGCCCAAACTCCAAATCTAAAAATAGAGTATTCATCTACCTGCTACTTGCTAACTAGCTAAATTTTTTAATCCTACTATAATTGTGCAACGCCAAAGCACTTCCCAAATATAACAAACAGGGCGGGCCCTAAAGCCCGCCCCATCAAACTAGCTATTAGTAATCAAACGATCGACTTAGTAATCGAAGTCGCCGCCGCCCATGCCGCCGCCAGCGCCAGCAGCAGCGCCATCCTTCGGTTCAGGCTTGTCAACGACGATGCACTCGGTTGTCAGCACCATACCAGCAATAGATGCGGCATTTTGTAGAGCAGAACGAGTCACCTTCGCAGGGTCAACGATACCAGCTTCAAACATATCGACAAACTCATTTGTCGCTGCGTTGAAACCGACGTTGAACGGCTTTTCTTTGACGCGCTCAGCAATCACAGCGCCATTCAAACCAGCATTTTCAGCAATCCGCTTCAGAGGAGCAGCCAAAGCCCGTGCCACAATCAAAGCACCGGTCAATTCTTCGCCAGTCAGGCTGCCATTTGCCCACTCTTCCAATTGAGGAGTCAGGTGAGCCAAAGTTGTACCGCCACCAGGAACAATTCCTTCTTCAACAGCAGCTTTGGTAGCGTTGATCGCATCTTCCAAACGCAGTTTGCGATCCTTCATTTCTGTTTCGGTAGCCGCGCCGACTTTGATCACTGCGACGCCACCAGCCAATTTGGCCAAACGTTCTTGCAGCTTCTCTTTGTCGTAGGAAGACTCGGTTTCGTCCATTTGACGGCGAATTTGTTCGCAGCGGGACTTGACGGCGGCTTCGTTACCTTCGGCAACAATTGTGGTGCTGTCTTTGGTGATGGTGATGCGGCGGGCTTTGCCGATCATGTCGAGCTTGGTGTTTTCCAGTTTCAAACCGGCATCTTCGGTGATTAGTTGACCGCCGGTCAATACGGCGATATCTTCTAACATGGCTTTGCGTCGATCGCCAAAACCGGGTGCTTTAACAGCAGTCACGTTCAACACACCGCGCAGTTTGTTGACAACGAGAGTAGCTAGAGCTTCCTTCTCAATGTCTTCTGCAATGATCAACAGCGGGCGGCCGGAACGAGCTACTTGTTCGAGCACAGGTACTAAATCTTGTACCAGAGCGATTTTCTTGTCTGTCAGCAAGATGAAGGGTTCTTCCAGAATCGCTTCCATCCGCTCAGTATCGGTGACGAAATAGGGAGAAATGTAGCCTTTGTCGAAGCGCATCCCTTCGGTGATTTCCAATTCGGTGGTCATAGACTTCCCTTCTTCCAGGGAAATCACGCCTTCCTTGCCCACCTTGTCCATTGCGTTAGCAATCATTTGGCCGACTTCATCGTCGTTACCAGCAGAGATGGAGCCGACTTGAGCGATGGCTTTGGAATCTTCTACTTGTTTGGCGTGTTCGGCAATTTTTTCTACCAAAAACGTGGTTGCTTTGTCAACACCGCGCTTGAGGGCGATCGCATTTGCGCCCGCTGCTACGTTACGCAGACCTTCTTTGACCATGGCGTGAGCCAAAACAGTAGCAGTTGTGGTACCGTCGCCTGCTGCGTCGTTGGTTTTGGAAGCTGCTTGACGGATCAGGGCAACGCCTGTATTTTCTACGTGGTCTTCTAGTTCGATTTCTTTGGCGATGGTAACACCGTCATTGACGATCTGAGGAGCTCCGAATTTCTTTTCGAGAACCACGTTACGGCCTTTGGGGCCGAGGGTTACGGCCACTGCTTCGGCCAGAATGTCCATACCGCGTTCGAGGGCGCGACGTGCATTTTCGTTGTAGATGATACGCTTAGCCATAGTTTTTGGGGATTTGAGGGTTTGAGATTTTGGATTGGGGATTATGGATTTTAGTCATTTGTCCCGTGTCATTAGTTGTTTGGCGGCGTTCGCTTTAAACTAATGACTGATGACTAAGGACTGATGACTAATGATTAATTAGTTAACGATCGCCAGAATGTCTTTTTCTGCTAGCAAGACGTATTCATCGGTGCCGAGTTTGATGTCGGTGCCGGCGTATTTCGAGTAGAGAACTTTGTCGCCGACTTTGACTTCCATTTCAGTGCGGCTGCCGTCGTCATTGCGCTTGCCGGGGCCCACGGCCGCGACTTCGCCTACTTGGGGCTTTTCCTTAGCTGTGTCGGGCAGAAGGATGCCGCCGGCGGTTTTTTCTTCGCTAGCGCTTACTTTTACGAACACGCGCTCGCCTAACGGTTTAACGGTAGAAACACTCAGTGATACTGCTGCCATAAATAAATCTCCAGATTACAGATTGTCGTGAGTCAGTCGTCAGGGGTCACGATGAAAGCAACAGCGGACTACTTACAACTGACATATTAGCACTCTCGACTCCTGAGTGCTAATTTAGCTTTAGTCAGGGTCGATCGCAACTTAGTTGTCAGTACGGGTTCCCGAACCGAGCATGAGTTGGAGGGAAGGAGAGGGGGGAGTGGGGGCTGTGGTGATGACTTTCGATCGCTAACCAATTACTTTTGATTGATGAAGACAATGACAGAAAATAACGAGGAATCTTGCAGCCAAGGCTTGAGCGCTTGCGTCCAAAGCCTGGGAATCGCTCAAATCGAGCGGCATATTTTTATCTGTGCCGACCAAACCGTGCCCAAGTGCTGCTCACGGCAAACGAGTCTGGAGGCGTGGAATTACTTAAAAAAACGCTTGCAAGAATTGGGGTTGGACAAGCCAAGTGCCACTCGACCAACCTGCGTCTTTCGCACGAAAGCCAATTGCCTGCGAGTGTGTGCGTCTGGCCCGATTATGGTAGTCTATCCAGACGGAGTGTGGTATCGCGACGTTACTCCACCCGTCATTGAGAGAATTATTCAGGAACATCTCCTAAACTCAAAGGTCGTTCAAGAATACGCTTTCTTGACTCATCCTTTGCCTGCGCCTTCTGAGGCCCAGCCAAACATTTAAGTGTAGCGCTGTTTAAAGTACAGGGTTATAGGTAAAGTGTTAAATTTAAGGTTAAGGGTGAGAATTTGAGACAGTTTGGCGTCCGGGCGATCGCACCTGCTACAGTTCAATAAAACTGTAGTTAGGTTCTTGTCTTCCTTGTGCGACTTCCCGTGCTCCTGGTGTTTCTCAAAAGGTACAGTAAAAAAAATCGATCCGAGGAACTGTGAAATTTTGTGCAAAAATTTCTCAGTGGCAGACACTAAGCAGGTTGCCAAACTACACTAGAAGCAGTTAAATACGTAAGTAGGGAGTCTGCTTAAATTTCTCTATATCAGAAGTATCATTTAAAACCGGGGCATTAACCTGAAATTGAACCGATCGAGATTAACTATTTAACTTGGGCTCTGTTAGGGAGTCTCCAATCAATCAAGGCTGATCTTGGTAGGGCGATCGTGCATTACAGGTTTGGGCTGCATTCCAGGTCGTAAGACACTCACGAACAGCCCTCAATTATAGGTTGGAAAGCGGTAATACCCGCCCCGCTTTCCCTCACCGCCATCCCTTCAGCCGACCGTCGTCCTCCACTCCCAGCCTGGTGGCGGGGGACTGACGGAAAAAACAGAAGTGAAAACAAGGAAGTGTGCGGGATACTTTAGCGGGAATAAACATGACAAAGGACAATAATTCAGGAGAGCAAAAACGGCTGATGCTGGTTGACGATGACCCCAATTTGATCTTGCTCGTCAAGGACTACTTGGAGTTTCGGGGCTACAACGTCATTACAGCAGAAAACGGCAGAGACGCTCTGGAAAAACTAGAACAAGAAGTTCCCGACTTGATTATCTGCGACGTGATGATGCCGGAAATGGACGGCTACACTTTAGTCAAACACATCAGGGAAGACCCTCGCACTAGCTGGATTCCGGTTCTTTTCTTGTCCGCCAAAGGTCAAAGTTCAGACCGAGTAAAAGGCTTGAGCACTGGGGCTGACGTTTATATAGTCAAGCCTTTTGAACCAGAAGAACTGGTAGCCCAAGTGGAATCTTCTCTGAAAGCAGCATCGCGCTTGATTCGCCACTCAAATCCCGGTATGGAGAGTGGCCCAAAAATTAAGGCGCGCCGCAATGTCGAATTGACTCCCACTGAGTTAAAGGTGGTACAGTTGCTAGCCCAGGGTATGGCAAACCGCCAGATTGCAGACGTGATGAATGTCAGCCAGCGGACTATCGAAAGCCACGTCAGCAATATGCTGGGCAAAACAGGTCTGCACAACCGGACAGAGTTAGCTCGCTGGGCTCTTGAAAGCAAAAAGGCTTGAGCGGAGGTAGTCTGCGCTAGGAAATCAGGGGAGCAACATCTACTGCTATGCGCTTCGGTATGCCTGCTTGGCGGTAGGGCGGTGGGCGCGGTAGTTTGAAGGCGCCATTAACCTTGACACGGCAGCCGGTATTGAGTTACTAGGCGTATAGTTTTTGAGGGCCCCTCGCTCAAATGCAAGCAGGGTTAAAAGAACCCTCTGGCGGTAGAGCCGAAAATATGAAATACTGGGGAGATGGAGTTTTCTGAAGTTTAATCTATTGCCTCAGTTAGCTCCATGTTGCTAAAATGTGATATTTAGATTAACTTCTTTCTACAATTATTAGGTCTAAGTTTCTATGACAAACTTAATGAACCGCCTTTCTATTTTTGTGGACGGGAACAATATGTTCTACGCTCAACAAAAGAACGGCTGGTTTTTTGATCCTCGCAGGGTGCTCGAATATTTCAAAACTTCGCAGCCGAATGTCATCTTGATCAATGCTTTCTGGTATACGGGTCTGAAAGACCCCCAAGATCAAAGGGGATTTCGAGATGCTTTGATCAGTCTAGGTTACACGGTTCGCACTAAAATTCTTAAGGAATATTACGACGATGCTTCGGGCAGATATTCTCAAAAGGCTAATTTAGACATAGAAATTGTGGTTGATATGTTTAATACCGTGGATCAATACGACCAAGTTGTGCTGTTTAGCGGGGATGGGGATTTTGAGCGGGCGATCGAGCTGCTCCGCTCGAAAAATACTCATATTACTGTGGTATCAACCGAAGGAATGATTGCTAGAGAGTTACGAAATGCTACAGATAGGTATATAGACCTAAATGAAATTAGGGAACATATCGAGAAGATGGATTATTAGTCAGTAGTTAGTAGTTATTAGTCATTAGTCAGTAGTTATTAGTCATTAGTCAGTAGTTATTAGTCATTAGTTATGGGTTATGGGTTATGGGTTATTAATTATTCGTTATTGGCGCGAAACAAGGGACTGGTGTCCCCGCCCAAAAACGCATACTTGCTTTCCGATAGGAGCCGCCAGTAGCCCAAAAAATTAGACTAAGGTTAAAGTTCCCAGATTCATCTGTGGAGTAAATCTAAAATCTAAAATCTAAAATCGACTGACTGGAGGCTAAAAATCCAGAAAAACGGACAAGTAAAAATCAGGAAAACACTTTTTTAGAGCTATGAAAACTCAACCAAGTCAAGACCGGATTATTATTTTCGATACGACTTTGCGCGACGGAGAACAATCTCCGGGTGCATCTCTGAATGTGGATGAAAAGCTGACGATCGCTCGCCAGTTAGCGAGATTGGGCGTGGATGTGATTGAAGCGGGTTTCCCTTTCACCAGCACGGGAGATTTCGAGGCAGTCCAAAAAATAGCCCGATCGGTTGGCACGGAAAATGGCCCGACAATTTGCGGTTTAGCACGGGCGAGAAAGGAGGATATTAAAACAGCAGCAGAGGCTCTGAAACCCGCAGTAAATTCGCGAATTCATACGTTTCTGGCTACGTCCGATATTCACTTGGAGTATAAGCTGAAAAAGACGCGGGCTGAGGTTCTGGAAATTGTGCCGGAAATGGTGGCTTACGCTAAATCTTTTGTGGATGATGTGGAGTTTTCGCCGGAAGATGCTTGTCGATCGGAACCGGAGTTTTTGTATCAGGTTCTAGAACGGGCGATCGCAGCGGGTGCGACTACTGTTAATATTCCCGATACTGTCGGCTACACGACTCCGAGCGAGTTTGGGGCTTTGATTCGGGGAATTAAGGAAAATGTGCCGAATATCGATCGGGCAATTATTTCGGTTCACGGTCACAATGACTTAGGATTGGCTGTTGCTAACTTTTTGGAAGCTGTGAAAAATGGCGCCAGACAGTTAGAATGCACGATTAACGGGATTGGCGAACGGGCGGGAAATGCGGCTCTGGAAGAGTTGGTAATGGCGCTTTACGTGCGGCGCCAATATTATAATCCGTTCTTGGGCCGGCCTGCGGATTCTGAGGAACCCCTGACAAATATTGACTCGCGCCAAATTTACAAAACTTCCCGCTTGGTTTCCAATTTGACGGGGATGTTGGTGCAGCCAAATAAGGCGATTGTCGGAGCAAATGCTTTCGCTCACGAGTCGGGAATTCACCAAGACGGAGTGCTCAAAAATAAGCGGACATACGAAATTATGGACGCTGAGTCGATCGGCTTAACTGAAAACCAAATCGTCTTGGGCAAATTATCCGGCCGCCACGCATTTCACACTCGCTTGAAAGAGTTGGGTTTTGAAATGGCAGACGATGAGCTAAATAAGGCTTTTGTCAAGTTTAAAGATTTGGCAGACAAGAAAAAAGAGATTACTGATTGGGATTTAGAGGCGATCGCCAATAACGAAGTGCACCAAGCACCGGAACTGTTCCGGTTAGAATTGGTGCAGGTTTCTTGCGGTGACAAATCTCGCCCGACAGCAACCGTCACTGTGCGGAATCCGGCGGGCGAAGAATTGACCGATGCTGCGATCGGAACCGGGCCTGTGGATGCGATTTACAGGGCAATTAACCGGGTGGTAAACGTACCGAACGAGTTGATCGAGTTTTCTGTACAATCGGTAACAGCGGGCATAGATGCGATCGGCGAAGTAACAATTCGCTTGCGCCACGAAGGCAAAGTATTTTCCGGTCACTCAGCAAATACCGACATTATCGTAGCGTCTGCAGAAGCATACATCAGCGCTTTAAATCGCCTGTATCAGGCATTGCAGTCTAATCCTGAAAAATCCTCGGAACAGCCAACTGCGATCGCAAATCAAGTGGTTGCAAAAGCACAGCGCTGATAAATTTCTTGTCAGCCATTTTTCTTGAAACAAGCCGCAGACGAACCCATATCCAAGCAGATAAATCTCAATTAATCTGCGTTAATCCGGGTTTATCTGCGGTTTAAAATTACTGTTTTTACTAATAACCAACTCTTGACAAATGCAAGACGAAACTTTAAAAAAAGAGCGACAATTCCACGATGCTTGGGCATCCACAATCGATATTGACGGCATTCGAGTCAATGATTACTTTGAAGCTTGTACCGCCCCAGAAAATAGATTTATCGTCCAGCAAATGGGCGATATTATAGGAAAACGGTTGTTAGATTTAGGCTGCGGCGCGGGCGAAAATAGCGTTTATTTTGCTAAAAAAGGCGCGAATTGTGTGGCGGCTGACTATTCTCAGGGCATGGTAGAAGTTGCTCTAAAATTGGCTGAGAAAAACGGCGTCAAAATAGACGGCTGCACGGTGAATGCAATGGCAATGGATTTCCCGGACAATAGTTTTGATATCGTTTACGCTTCTAATTTGTTGCACCATTTACCGGAACCTGAAAAGGCAATTCGCGAAATGCACCGGGTGCTAAAACCTGGGGGTAAGGCTTGTTTTTGGGACCCGATGAAGCACAATCCGGTGATTAATGTTTACCGAAGGATGGCAACTGAGGTGCGGACAGAGGATGAAACTCCTTTGGATATTAATATTGTGAACTTTGTCAAGTCTTTGTTTTCCGAGACGGCTTATGATACATTTTGGCTGACATCGCTGTGGATTTTTTTGCGCTTTTATTTAATCGAAAAAGTGCATCCGAATGAGGAGCGTTATTGGAAAAAAATTATCATTGAACAAGAGAGATTGAAACCGGAATACTCTCGATTGGAAGGGTTGGATGGGTTGTTGAAGAAGTTGCCTTTGATGAAGCGCTTGGCTTGGAATTTGGCTGTGGTGGCAACAAAGTAATTAAAAGAAGTACAATAAGTCAAAGCATTTAATTAAGAGGTTAATTATGCCAGAAACTATTACTGCTATCTACGAAAACGGGGTTTTTCGTCCCTTGAGTCCTTTGTCATTGAATGATGGGGAAACTGTGCAAATCACAATTGTAGCGGAAGTTTCGCAGGAAGAACTCAAGGGCGATCGCGAAAAGGCGATTAAGTTGATGGATTTACGAAAATTGATGGGTTTGCCAACAAAACAGTTTAAGCTAGATGCAGCCGCAGAACAAAAGCGGCGCGAACTGTTTGAAAAACTCAAGGGAAGAGTGGGGAAACCTCTTTCTGAAATCGTTATTGAGGATCGCGGCCCGTGGTAAATGCCTATTTCTTAGACACCAGCGCTTTGGTTAAACGGTATGTGCCTGAATTGGGAAGTAATTGGATTCAATCCATTACTGTTCCGGCTGCAGGTAACTTTCTCGCGATTTCTCAGATTACTTGGGTGGAGGTATGCAGCGCTTTTTCACGCCGTCAACGAGAGGGTACTCTATCTGTCGATGAGGTTGACCAACTTATGGTAGATTTTCGCACGGATTTTGAAAACCAGTATGAAGTTCTTGAAGTCGATCGCACTTTGATAGAAATAGCCGGCGCACTGGTGATGCAAAACCCGCTGCGGGCTTATGATGCTGTGCAGTTAGCGTCGGCTTTGCGCTTTCAATCTACTACTCTCGTTTCGGTGCCAAATACTCAACTGGTTTTTGTTTCGGCGGACAATCGATTGCTGGATATTGCTCAGTCGGCAGGATTGGCGACTGATAATCCTAATAATTATCCGTAATCAAGCTGTGTGTAGTGAGGAATGCAAGTCTTCATACAAATCAGAGGACTAAAGTCCAATGGCACTGAAAAAGGCTTAATCACGTTCGCAGTTTAGCTTTCAAGACAGAGCGAGGTTCCTGCATTCGAG
>NZ_JAUBUR010000074.1:0-9756 GCF_036705485.1 Microcoleus sp. AT9b-C3
TTTCGTTATACTCCCTCCATTTTCCACATCCATTGACTACTTTTTGTCGGTAGTCTAGACTGTAAGCCATTTTTTTTAAATTAACTATTTTTATCGATTTTATCATGATCTTGCCTCTGTCTCACATTTATTTGAAATGACTATATCGACGAACGCGGTTGTTTTTGTCAAGCAGAGTCGTGACTGTTTAATTATGGATTGCCGAGCGCAAATTGCTGCGCCGATTCGAGGGATTTCTTAATGCGGCGGTTGAGAGCGATTTCCTACGGAATAGCTTCGCCACGCGCGCTCATCACTATGTGCCAGTTGCATAAGTCTTGAATTATTCAACCAGACATCTAGACGTTTAGATGATTAAATTAGCCGCAGGTGACGGGGCCCACGACAGTATCACACCTTCGAGAGAGCGAATGGGGGGCAAACTCTTGCAGTGCAGCAACTGCTTGATTTTTGGGAAGATCCACCGCTTCCACTTCCACAGAAACGAGCGCTACGTTGTTATCGTTAATTAGCCGAGCCCACCCAACACATAACTGGCAAGATACAGCATCATTTTAAACATTCAGTCATTCAGACATCTAGACATTTAGATGACTAGGGTAAAGTTGAGTTAATCAACGTATCGATAAACCTATGATCGTGACAATCGCCTCCTTCAAGGGCGGAGTCGGAAAGACAACCACAGCGCTGCACTTGGTGGCTTACCTACAAACCAAAGCGCCCACGCTATTGGTAGACGGCGACCTCAACCGCAGTGCTTTGGATGGGGCAGCGCGGGGTTCCCTCCCGTTCAAAGTGGTGGATGAAAAGCAAGGAGTTCGCTTTGCCAGAGATTACGAGCACATAGTGATAGACACGCCGGCTCGACCCGACCCCGATGAACTCAAAACTGTAGCTGAAGGTTGCGACTTGCTGATGAGGCCGAGTTCTCCCGATGGGATGGCGCTTACCGCGATGGTGCAAATGGTGGAAGCTCTGCATTCCCTCAAATCGAATTACCGCATTTTGCTCACCCTCATCCCGCCTCTTCCGAGCAAAGTCGGGATAGAGTCTCGGAGAACCATTGAGAAAGCCCAGTTGCCAATATTCAAAGCTGAGGTCAGGCGGCTGGCAGTATTTCAAAAAGCAGCCCTCGCCGGGGTTCCCGTAAGTGCTGTCAAAGATGCCTACGCCAAAGCTGCTTGGGGTTGTTATGCTGCTGTCGGCAAGGAGATAATGCCGTGAGCCGCTTTGATGATTTACTGAAGGCGAAGAAACTCAAACCAGGTGAACCCGATATCGCCCCCGCACCAACTCCGGCGTTACCCAAAAGCAAAGACCCAAACTTTGTCAGGGCTACTGTTTACCTGCCCAAACAAATGCACCGCGACCTCAAATCTGCTGCCGCACAATCAGGTGAAGAAATCAGCGAACTCGTTGAAAAGTCCGTCGCTCAATACCTCCAGCAGCTTAGTGGTAATAAGAACGCTTGAACGTTTGGGTGTTTTAACATTTGAACGTTTGAATGTTTATTGAATCTACTGGAGTTATTTCCCCCGTCTATCGCTGTCTGGAAGCAAGCGTACTGGTGGTAAAAAACTCAGGACTTACGCAACTATCACACGCGGTGCTTAGCAAAACTAGAGCGAGAAGGTTTGGAGGACAGAGCCTTGAGCGGCAGGGAAATTTGTACGTTCAGGTGAATCGCCGGTTTATAATCGAACAGCTCAAACCGTCATTTAGAATCAACCCCAGAATCAACTCCCTCTCAATACACAAGTTTTACCCTCAACAACCGCAGGACTCATCCAAAATGCAAAAACTAGAAGGAAAAGTCGCTCTCGTTACGGGTGGCACCAGCGGCATCGGTCTTGCCACTGCCAAGCGCTTTGTCGCCGAAGGAGCGTATGTCTTCATCACAGGTCGTCGTCAAACTGAATTGGATGCCGCCGTGAAAGAGATTGGTGAAAAAGTCACTGGTGTTCAGAGCGATGTCTCTAATCTGGCAGATCTCGATCGCCTGTTCGCCACGATTAAACAAGAGCAAGGTCGCCTCGATGTAATCTTCGCCAATGCGGGCGGTGGAGAAATCGCCCCACTCGGAGCAATCACCGAAGAACACTTTGACAAAACGTTCAACACTAATGTTAAAGGTGTGCTGTTCACCGTGCAGAAGGCATTGCCTCTGTTACCAGAGGGCGCTTCTATCATCCTCAACGCCTCGACTGCTTCTACCGTGGGTACTCCAGCCTTCAGCGTTTACAGCGCAACCAAAGCCGCCGTGCGATCTTTTGCCCGCAATTGGACACTCGACCTCAAAGAGCGCAAGATCCGAGTTAACGCCATTAGCCCAGGCGTAGTTCCTACTCCTGGTTACAATCTTTTGGGACTGAGCGACGAGCAAGTGCAGGAATTCGTGGATAGCCAAGCCGTCAACATTCCATTAGGGCGAGTCGGCACACCCGATGAAATTGCCAAAGCCGTTGTTTTTCTCGCATCCGATGATAGCAGCTTTGTCAACGGCATCGAGCTGTTTGTTGATGGCGGTATGGCACAGATTTGAAGCGCTCTAAGCACATCGGGCGAAGCGCTGCTTAGCGCAACTCCGTCTTCTTCAATCTCAACAGCCACAGGACTTACACGGTTACGCTATGTGTAACGTACTAACTAATGAGTTGGCGAACGCTTAGGAACTGAGAGGCGCTCGCCAGGTACCAGTTGCATAAATATTGAATTATGCACCCAGACATCTAGTACAGCTCGGCGTAAATACACAGACTATTAAAGAGCCAAGACTGTACCCTTACAGCACTTCCGGGTGTTATGAGGTACAATAAGAATAGATTAAAAAAATACACCAATGAAAGCATATTCAGTAGATTTGCGAAAAAAAATAGTAGCAGCCCATCAAGATCAGAGGCTGTCGATCAGAAAAACAGCAGCGATATTTTCCGTCAGTAAAAGTTTAGTTCAAAAACTGGTCAAGCAACAAAAAATAGAGGGAAATTTACAGCCGAAACCCAGGGGGAAACCGAGATACAGTCATTTGAATAATTCCACAGCAGAGTTAAAAGAAATAGTGGCAGCACATCCCGATGCAACCTTGGTAGAATTGTGTGAGTTATTCGCCCAAAAGACCGGAAATTGGGTAGGCAGAACAGCCATGTGTAACGCGTTACAGAAGTTGGGATTAAATCGTAAAAAAAAACAGTCAGGAGTAGCTTTCGCAGGCACAGAAAGAGTCATGAAGTTAAGGTTAGAGTATTGGGAAAAAGTCAAGGATATCGAGCCAAAAAATCTAGTCTTTTTAGATGAGACTGGAGTATTGCTAGGTTTAACCAGAACTCATGCACGTTCCCAACGAGGCAAAGCGAGCCTATGCGGTCAAACCTTTTTATCGAGGCAAGAAAGTCACAGTAATTGGTGCAATTAGTTTCCAGCGAGTAGTGGCATTAATGACCATCGACAACTCGATGGATAGCCAAGCATTTGAGGTGTTTATCGCTCAATGTTTAGTGCCACAATTGTGGTCGGGAGCAGTAGTAGTGATGGATAACTTACCAGCGCATAAAGTAGATTCAATTAAGCCTATGATTGAAGCGGTGGGTGCTTCTATCTTGTGTTTGTCCCCATACTCTCCTGATTTTAATCCGGTAGTCCTTTTTTGTAAAGGACAGAGAAAAACAATCTATCTTGTTATGCAATCCCCATTTTTTTTCTGACTTGTTGGTTATATTCGTGGATGAAGTTCCAGATTGCCCCGATATGATTTTCTAGCTTTTTCGAGAATGATAATGTTTTTCTCACTAACCTTGATATTCTCTGTCTTAACGTGTTGTTGAGCCTTTCAATATAATTCGTTAATCCGGTCTCCAATCCTTGCGCAAAATGCCTTTTGCTTGGCACTACCTTTTCATACGCCTCCCACATGTCTGTATACACCTTGGCGCACTGCTTATATACCCCTGGTAATGAATCCCAGAGTTGTCTGGCTGATGCCCGTGAACGCTCTCCAATATTACATCCGATGATTTCTCTGGTTTGAGCATCGAGCGCAATCCAGACCCATTGTTTGTTTCCTTTATGATCCACAAACGACCACAACTCATCCATTTGAACCGTCAGCTTCCATGATTGCTTTTGGCACTACTTCTGCTTGCTGCTCTACATGCTTGATAATATTTGTTCGCATAGTTTTGGAGCCAGCTTGCTGACACACATACTGTTCTGACTATTCCGGCTAAGGGGAATTTCTCCAATAACAATAAATTTACCAATGCGATGATGTCTTTGTCTTTTGGTTTCCACTGTGGATCCTCCACAAACTGTCTCCCACAGTCTCGACATTTATGGTTTTGTTTTCCTCTGCGCGTTGTCCCATTTTTCATAATGTCATCAGATCCACAGGTCGGGCAACTTAGATCGAGTTTCATTCAATCATTCCTCTGTCGCGATCGTCGATAGATTATACTATTTTTCTCCGCCCTTTACGAAAAAGCACTACCGATAAACTTATAACCCTAAGTTCAGGAGAGCCTATTAACTACTGAAGAGCCAAGCTTTTTGAGCAGCAATTGCTGGAATTAATAAATCTTCCAGGTAATTTGCGAGCGCTTCATTTTCTCTTTGGGGACTATTTTTTGTCTTGGCACAATCTCGGTTAATTCGTTTTTTGCGAGTCATAACTGGTTCAACTATGGCTAAACTGCTTGCCAGATATATTTCAGCCTATTTTACGTTTTTTGGTCTACCCCAAGAAACAATTTGCACTTTTTCTTAAATTGTCACAAATGGATTAAGGGTGAAAATATCGGGAGCGCAATGGAATATTGAGAACGTTTCCTCTATCCTGGCTCTTCGCTGTGCTTATCTCAACGGTCAACTTTCAATTTGATGTATGTGCCAAAGTGAGATGCACCCAGAGCGTAGGCGGGAGGCGGGACGCGGGAGATGTAGAAGGTAGAAGACAGAAGGAATAGAAGCGAACAAATTTCGGGAAATATGGTTACTTATTTTTCCAGTCAAGATCGAGAAAAAGTCTCGATCGAGATTGTCGGTGTGACGCGGGCACAAATTACACGGGCGACCTTGTAGAATATAACTGCTGCATCTATAATATACAAATCTCGAAAAAATAATTTTAATCTAGTGGTGAATATGAAGTTAACAAATTTTGTATCGATCGGCATTGCCCTATTTTTAGGAGCAAGCGGGAGCATATTATCTAGCAGCACTAGAGCATTAGGGGCAGAAAAAGTTGTCCTCACATTTGGCCCGATCAGACAAGCCATCAATATCAGCGACTTAGAAGACTTTGCTAAAAACGGCACGAGGACGCCAACCCTCCAACAAATTATCCGGTTCTCCAAAATGGACGCGCAAATACTGCGGGGGTTCATGGGTTTAGAAATGGGTTTAAAGCCTGCTAATCTGGCGAGGGTAGTTTACAGCACCCCAGGCGAAAAAATCACTGACGACATCGGTCAAGCAATTCGGACTCAGCGCCGCACAGAAAGCGGGAAAGCTTTGCGGGCAGCGCTGATCCTGGCATCCGGAGATGACGGTAAGGTATCGCTGCTGGAAATCCTGAAAAAGTATCCTCTCAACGAGGTTTACGTAGATGTTGCCAGCCTTCGCACCGCTGTTGGGAAAGTTCAGAGTATAGCTGGAACTCTGCAAAGCCTGCTTCAAGACGTGACGAGATCGACAACTCGCACAAGTGAAACAACTCGCCCCGAAAGTCTGATCGAACCTCGCCGCAGCGTGCAGCCAACAACTCCCCCTTCAGCGCCGCGCCGCGCCGCTCCCTTGCCAGCACCCGCACCGCAGCCTGTGATGCCGGTCAGAGGGCTTTGGTGAACTACCTACACCAACTTCACGGAGCAGTATGGTGTAGGCTTCTTTCTTCACGGGGGATTGCCTAGACGAGGGTAGATTGTTTACGTCCAGATCGTTTTGCGCTTACACCCCACATTCGGCACCCCAACTGTCACATGGGGTGCGGGCGGGCTGTAAATTCCTAGGACTTACGCATTGACTGAATAACAAAATAGTGCATTGATAAATAGGGGTCGTTTACTTTCTAGGTATCGGACAATCAGAAAAATTACTAAACCATCGACAGCACAATGCCATCTAGACCTCTACACCTTATTTTTGCTGTCAGAGCCAAAGTTTGGGGGGTGCAGTCGGCTAGCAGAGGTATTAGGAAATCTTTCACATGATAGCGTCAACCGTTTTTTATTGAGAGAGAGATACGAACCGAAAGATTTATTCAACATAATGCGTGAAAATCATTAACTTAGTAGGAGGGATACTAAGTGTAGACGATACCGTCATAGAAAAGATTTACAGTCATCCCAAAAATGCCGAATTAATCAGTTATTTTTGGTCAAGAAAAGCCCATAAAACTATTATTGGCTTAAATTTAATAACGCTATATTACAGCGACCTTAATGGTAATTCAGTCCCAATAAATTATATCATGTCCGGTCGATTGACCGCGATAAGGTAGACAGTTAATTGTAAGGATTCAGGTCTTTGATTCGGGAATCACAGAAGGCATGAAAAAGTTACAAGAATGGGCAGATAGAGCATCACGGAAAAAAGCCATTGCGCGAATGCCTTGAAACCGACAAGTCTGAATCACAGATAACAAATCAGCAGTTTGTTCAAATCGAGACATCGAGCGGGAACCGCCAGATACTTTACGTTGAGTCACGGCTAGTCTCAAAGAACGTTCTGCCAAATTATTGTCAGGAGTAATGGAAGGGTGGTATAAAAAATACCACCATTGGTGGGCTTTCTCACGCAACGAGCGCAGCAACAGTCGAGCAGCTGGTTGACTGACAAAAGTCAGTCAAGATCGGGATAAAAGCTGACCCCGACTGGATTAAATAGAAAAAGAGGGAGAAACTGTTTTTAACCAAAAAACCAGTATGAATCGAAATGATCGATCGCCCCTCTCATCTTCATCATAAACTAATGAAATTCGCAGGTCAATACAGTCAGTGGTCAGATTTAAGACATCTAGGAGTGATGTGTTGGATGATGGTTGGTTTGATTGTAGAAGGCAAGGTAGTTTCTAATGCCTTCAATACGGATGCTGCTTCGATAATTGGAGTGATTAAGATAAATTCTTTTAGTGGCATCGATTTTACCCTCACTGATCCACAAATCAATACCAGTTTACTTGATTTGGCGCTTAACCGAGAAGTATTGATTAATGACCCTGAGATGCGGCAGTACACAGATTTTGCAGTAGCTTCGTAGCACTTCAGGTATGGGAAAATTAAAAACCTCGATCGCACAGCTATTGATGGTTATTTATTGAACAATTTTTTTTTGAAACATTAGTGTACTTAGCACCATATTCTTCTCTACCTAAATGGAACTTACCCCGCACCCTTTGAAAGTTGCATTTCAAACCCCCATCAGTCGGGCGATCGGACTTGAGCCAGGGTTCGCTACATGACTACAATGTCAGTGAAACCTCTAGCAAATCCAAGGCTTTCTGCTGTAAAGAACTCGGTATCGTCAGTTTGTCAAAGCTAACTGAAACACCCCCCAATTTAGGCTGCACCCAGTTTTTAGTAATCGTCGCCAAATTAGTCAGCCATGTCCGAAAACTTTGAACTGGAAAACACTAAGAATTACGTTTTGTTGAAGCTTTCCGCCTAGCCGGAGTCTCAGATTTATTCGGGACAACGATTGAAGTAGGGTCAAGAGGCTCTAACCAATCTTCCTCGTCAAATAGCAGCGACGCTAATTTCTCCCGCATATGCCATTCCACGTAATAAGCCAACAGGCATAAAAACACGTGCGCTCGCACCCGATGAGCTTGCGCGATGATAAATCGGACGCACGTTCAAATCGATAGTTGTATAACAGCGAAATGCCTGCTCTAATTGAGACAGACTTTTATAAGTCTTCACCGTTTTTGAGTCATCTAAAACCGACTCTGAAACCGAAGTGCGAATCACATACATCCCATCTAATTTAGCTTCCGCTTCAATCTTATCACTGTTTCGTTCGTAACTGAAAGTGTTGTCGGTAATTAACAGATGAAAATGCTTTGCTACCTGGTAACGATTAATGATTTTTCCCACTCTCACCCCTATTTTTTCGGCTCCCACCAGCCGACGATGCGAGCGAGTTGTCGCGCCGTGAAAATTTTGTCGAACTCTTTCTCTGTTGCTTGTAGCAACGCTTCTCTGGTGGTAGCTCGTTCTTCGGCTAAAAAAGGATTGCGACAAGCGATTAACCTCTCTCCTGGATAATCAGGGGATTGAATGGCAGCTAAATCTTTTTGGTCAAACAGTGACAGTTGTATCGCTTTTTGCTCTACTAATTCTCGGATTTGTGGTGCTCTCAATGCTGTAATCCAATCTCAACCTTCTACCCTTTTTAATTCTTCTTCAATCCGTGCCGAAGTAAGTACACCCCCATCGCCTACCAATACTAGCTGTTGAATGCCAAATCGAGTGCGGACTTTTGCCAGTATCGGACTTAAGGTTGTGGCATCGTTGACATTGCCTTCAAAAACTTCGACAGCCATCGGGCAGCCAGCAGCATTACCAAGTAATCCAAAAATGATTTGTAATTTCCCTCTCTTTTTGTCCCGCCAATAGCCGTATTGAGCCAGGGGACAGGTGGTTCCTTCAAAATATGTGGAGGTAACGTTGTAAAGAATTAGGCTCCCTTCACATAGGTGTTTTGCTGCGATTCTTTGTTCGATTTCTGCTTGTCTTTGTGACAACCAATCCATTGCTTCATAAAGTTCGTCAGCCGAAGCATCTTGAACTTTTAAGGTTTCACAAACTGTGCTGTTACAGGTATCTGTGGATAGCCCGCGTTTGCTAAGGGCTAATTTTGAGGCGAGGTCGATAATTCGTGCCACTATCATCGCGGTGACTAGATCTCGTTGGCGACTTGCTCGCTCGCTAATTAATGATTCTAGTCCGATATTTTTGAGCGTGCCTAACACGGTGGCTACATGACCGTGGGGTAAGGAACGTTGGATGTCAAAGGCGGATTCTCAGCTAGAAATAGCGGTGCCACCTTTGAGCAAAATTCGCAGTCCTTCAATGGCATCATCCGGCAATTTCCAGAGGTTAGCTAGGGTGCGCTTGCGCACTTTTCCATCCTCTCGATCAGACTAACGTAAGAGGACAGCGGGTGGGGAATTGCGGTTGGGGACTCTTTCGATGTGTATGACTACAACTCTCTCACCCTCTGACTCTAAAAAGTCTTAAGAAAATCTAAAATTACATAGCTACGCGAGCGAGCCGATCGAATCGGCTAAACCTATAGCTCATATGCGCGAGAGTTCCACGGAACTACTTAGCAAGGGGGTAAGTTCCCCCTAAACAAGCTTGGCGTTGCTGATTTACGGTATGAAAGGCTAAATATACCAGTGATAGAAACCTGTATCGACAAAGCTTGGGAATTTTCAACTGATTTTTTCATACCCTGATTAAGCAACGCCACAAGCTTGAGCCAAGAAGAGTCTTGGTTAAAGAGTCGAACCCGCCAACAACTGCAACAGTTTGATTGTTTACGTTCTGGTAATTGAAGATGTCTTAGGTCAAGCGTCCTAACTGCCTTAGCGGCTGCGATACTTCCCATCCCCGCAGTAAAAATATTTTTCCCCAAACAAAAAGCGCCCCTATTTCTAGGAGCGCTATTTGTCAATCAAAGACTAAAACTTAGCCATTGATAGAAGGAGCAACCAAAGCTACGGGAGTTGTTTCACCAGCAGCCAAATCAAGCGGGAAG
>NZ_JAUBUR010000075.1:0-9107 GCF_036705485.1 Microcoleus sp. AT9b-C3
TTGGCACATCTCTTGATGAAGTTATTCGTGCTTATTGTGCATGAAGAGTGTCTCATACTTATTTGAAATGACTATATGTCCGAAACTCTGCACCGCAAGCTGTCGATGCTGGCAGCCAGGACGGGACGCCAGAAAGTAAACCAGAGTGCGGATGTTGTTGGAAGAGGGGCTTAAGGAGGTTGAAAGGTAAGGATTCTGGCGTTGCTGATTCACGGTATGCAACTTTTCGCTTGATGTTACAAAACTCATCCTACTAAGCCTATAGGCATTGAGAAATCTTTAATTCATACCTGTATTCAGCAACGCCTCCAACTAGCCTGCTCTTTCTGATGAATGGTTGCGATCGCAATTGAGCGAAATTTGCAAACACAAAAGAAACGGTTCGCTATAATTTTTCATGTCTATTTGCTCCATTCGTCCCATGCGGCCTTCGCCACTTTTGCGATGACTTCCTCGCGTATCGCATTGTTTGCCCCAGAATCTGAAACAAAAACTGCAATCGCCATTTGTTGCCCACTCGGAAGCGTCACGAGTCCTACATCATTGGTTGCAGCCGTCACTCCATTTACAGTAGATGAAGTACCAGTTTTGTGCGCCACAACTGTCCCATCAGGCAACAGTCCTTTAATGCGCTTTGGACCTGTAGTTGTCTGTGTCATCAATTGCAGCAATAAGGCTTGACTAGATTTTGAAAGCCCTTTTCCCTCATGAAAAGCGCGTAACAAAACGACCATAGCATCAGGTGTCGAATAGTTACGATACTTCACTGCTGGGTCTTGCGCTAGCTCCTTCTCCGTATTAGCAACAACGATATCGTTGATGCCAAGACGGAGCAAATACTCCGTGACAATCCTTGGCTCACCGAGGAGTCGTAACAGCACATTACAAGACGTACCATCACTCTCAGAAACCATGTACTTTAATAGTTCAGCCAGACTGAATTCCATTCCCTGCGATTTCTCGTCGATAATCCGACTACCCTGGAGGACATCACTGGTTTCAACACGAATTTTCTGATCTAGCTTCAATTTTCCTTGGTCTACTTGAGTCAGAACAGCCATTGCAATAGGAAACTTGTAAACGCTTTGCATCGGAAATTGCTGATTTCCATTCAGAGTCACTGACTCTCCGGTTTCTAGCACTGTGGCTGTCACCCCAACACGCCCGATCGCCGCCTGAGAGATTTGTTCAATCCGATCGCGTAATTCGTTTGTGCGATCGGCGTTGGATATTGTGATACCCCCCGGCGCACTTGTTTGGTTGTTGGGAGTGTCTTCTCTATCACTGGAGTTAATGCTTGTGCAACCAAAAGTCAGTAAAAACAAGCAAAATGTGTAAAGCCAAGCTTTTTTTATCCCTGGAATCATGTCAATAGTTCTCAGTTAGGGTTAAACCGTATTAAGGATAGAATATGTTAGGAATCAAATTTTAATTTCTCTACCTCTGTGCGTTGGCTTTTTAGAGGGAAACTTACAGCGAGTTTTTTTGACGGTTCTAGGGTTAACCGAGAAGTATTGGCTTGACGCTTCTTACGCTGCAACAGGCTCTGATATACCAATCAGGCTGACAAAACCAGGAAAATGTTGGAGGCGATCGATTCAGGCAAACACATTTGGATACTGTCGGGGGAAATCTTGCCATCTGCTAAATATCTTGCGAAGGAGTACCACAAATTGTTCAAAGAAATTTTAGGAGCATTACCGTTGTGAGCCAAAAAACAAGTAAATCCCCAGACGTAGATATTGTAGATATGACCCCCGGTGCAAGAGTTCGGGTTGGGTGGTCAAGTAGCCTCCGCTCTTTCTCGCAGCCATCCCGACCCTCGCAGCCATCCCGACCCTCCCAACCCTCTCAACCTTCCCGACCTTCTGGGCCATCCCGACCCTCCCAACTATCTGGGCCATCACAACCACCAACGCCCAGAGCAGGACTAAAACCAAAATCTGCATTGCCAGCATCAATATCTCTCTCTGACAACGCCACCACCGTTCGCTTTATTGGCCACCGCAAAACCACCGCAGCCGGAAGCATCGCTACCAGAACCAGTTTCCATTCAATCAAAGGAGCCTAGCCTGATGAGCAAACTGCAAGCACCCGATAAAGAAGCCACGGTCAGGTTTACTGTGGATATGTCCGAAACTCTGCACCGCAAGCTGTCGGTGCTGGCAGCTAGGACAGGGCGTAAGAAAGTGGAGATTGTGCGGATGTTGTTGGAAGAGGGGCTTAAGGAGGTTTAGGGGTAAGAGTTCTCTTGATATTGGGGGCGATTGCTGTACTCGCATGGTGGCGATCGCTACTAGCGGAACTTAAAGATTTGTCCTGTTTCATAGTGTTAGCAGCGATTGCCCCCATATTACCGGCTTTTACTGCGGGCAACGAGCAAAGCTTACTTTTTCAAGAGGGTTTTTAATGAAGTCTAAAAATAATTTACCAACATCTGTAACACGCTCTGTTTTGGAGCCTTGGCTACCGTACTGATAATAAAATTCGCTTTCCTTAACAATTGCATCAATATCCTCAACTTTCTTGAAAGATACCAAGTTTGTATCTTGATAAGGAACCTCATAACCTAAGTGGTCAAGTTGAGCTATAGATGATAGAATGGGCCAGTGTCTAAACTGCGTTTCGTATTTTTCATTCTTTTCTTTAGTTACATACCTTTCTTTCAATTGAATTAAACCTTTTGCATTCAGATCTTGCAAAACTTGATTGTAAAAAGGGCGCTTGCCATCAACATCATCTCGAACAAGTTGCAGGTCATTATAAGTACCTTCGTGCAAATACTTGAGCAACATCAAATGCCAGGTTGTAAATTCATCTAGCCAATTGAGAAACATTCTCTGAATATCTGCCTCCGGTGCATTTGGTAGCCCCGCATTTAAAACTGTATTTCTCAGCGCTTCTAATTCTTGTTCTTGGTGGTGGCGCATTGCGGTGCCAAGGGCAGATATTAATGCTGTCTGAAAAATAGGGCTGTCTGCGGAAAAGCTCTCTACTTTATCTTCTATTTCTTTGATAGCCTCAACAAGATTCAGTAAAAAATTGTCTAACCGTTGATTGGCCGGGTACTTGACATAAGTTTCATAAATATAGGATGCCAGCGACCCCCCTGGTAAGAGATTGATAAGAGCTTGGCCTCCATTGTAAAGCTTGTCACTATCCTTGTTTTTAATGACCTGTTCGAGTTGTAATTTAAGCTCTTGGGCTTTCGAGTCTGACATATCAATTCCTCAAATTTGTTCGAGAGCGCGAACACGACCGTAAAACTTAACTTTAGCGCCTGCGAACAAAAATCAAGTTCGGTTAACCGTTACATTCCGGGCAAATCTTTTCTTGTTAACAAACGATTGCCACGAGCGCGGAGAGGTTCGGCCTGCTCCGCAAACGAGCGCGTTCTCTTGCCGCCTCCGCCCCACCCCGCTCGCGAAATACCCAAGATTGATGCAGTAATGCAGCAGTAGATGGTAAGGTAATGCTGACTACAAACAAAGAAAATATTAGGCTAACGCTAACTAACCGGGTGATGTTGACCGACATCAGCTTCTGGCTGCGGCAATTTCATACGACCGACGGCTTTATTGGCTTGAGGAACTTTCGGAGTTGGCTGCACGAGCGATTAACCGATTCAACCGCAACACGAATTAACTAGAAAAATCTAGTTGCTAGATACAACTTTGAGAGGAAATATGGCGAAATATAAACCCATTTTTGAATTGATAGGTCTGGCATTGGATGCGATTTTTGAAGCGAACCTCTGTCCGCAAGTTAGTAGCGGTAGAGAAATTCCCATCGAAACCGTACACGTTTCATACGACCAAAGTCTTCCCGATCTGTGCTTTATCTCAATTGAAACTTTTTTAACCCACGACTATGATGTAGTAATTACAAAAAGTGGTAGCGTTCAATTGGTTGCCGATAAACCTAAAGAACGCATCCGACTTATGTAATATGAACGTTTCGGAAGATTTGAGCAGGGTATGGAAGGATGTTGGGAATGTCTTAGAACCAGATAAGTCTTGGTTGACCGATGCAGCTAAACGCGATTGCATCCAGAAAAAACTTTTCTATTTTAATTCCCAACACAGTAACAGTCCAGAACATATCGACCGACTTATTAAAGCTTTATCCCCAGGGCAGGCTTTAGTTCAAGCAGCGATCGAATGGCAACATCCTGCCATCGGTCAAAGCGAAACCTGCAGCGTCAATGATAAGCTGCGAGGACATCAGTGGAGGCTGGTAATCGCCTACAGCGGTTTTGAGATTGCATCTAAAGCTTTAATGATGGACAAATGGAACAGGCAAGTTGAGAAGGAGATGTATGAAAGATTTCTGGAAAAATGCTTCCTGCCCGACTACAAACCAATAGAGCCGCCTAGAGGTAAACCGAAGCTTGCAAAATGGCTGAACAAGGAAGATGGGGCATTAGCTTCATTTCTGCGAGTAACTTCAGGAGATAAGAAAGCGATCGATCGGTGGTTGGTTCAATCCCAATCTGTAGATTCCTGGTGTGAGGCATACAAACTGGCGAAAGCTCTGAGAAATGCTTCGGCTCACGGATTCTTACTGCCAACTAAGATCCATGACTGGGGACTCAAGAACGGATTTCTTAGACTGACCGACGATCTGGCAAAGATTGTGATACCTGGACTAAGCAAACTTGCCTAAACTATGTTCACAGAATTAAGAAATTTTCATCTTTGCCACACTCGGTATTGACTTTTAGCAGCGATCGAGCATATCATTGACCTAATGAAATGCAACGAGTCACAAAGGCGCAATGTTTCGAGACTGTTGCATTTCTTTGTTTTTGAACGATTCACAATAAATTGAAAGCGATGCCAGAGGTCGGCGGTCGGCGGTTGCGCTATCGCACGAGTTATCAGGCATTGTGAACAGAGAGTTTTTTGGCGTTCCTTGGTAATTGCGATTAGATGCAGCGTTCGCGGGTTCAAGTGACAATAAGTTAGTTCGATGAAACAAATTGCTAAATTCCAGAAAGGTCAAAGAGTTGGCATTTACAACTCCCAAGGGTCGCAACAGATTTATGAAGTAGACGAGGTTATGTGGTCGGGGTCAACTTGGGCGTACACTTTTTTAGACTGCACCACTAAAACTCCCGTCTTTGTTACTTTTAGCAATGGCGGTTATTCTCGGTACCGGCAAGACGAACGCTGGCTGTCTTCGGTTTAAACAGCTAAGGGCGGGGAAAAATGCCAGGAAAGTGCGTTCCTCAACACCCAAAGCCAGGGTTCACTGCAATCATAATTGTGCTGGGGCCCAGATTATTTGTAACGCCCCAGGTTTTACTGCTGTGCCTCATGCAGCAGCGCGTGTAGAAACTTCTTCAATATCGGATGCTTCGTTGGGATACAGCCGAGATACCTGCATTCCGAGGACGTGATATTAAGAAACCTAACAAATAAGTTTCTACGTAGCTTTCTCGAAAGTTGCAAGCACAAAACCATTTTAAATTAGCTGACTATTCAACCAAGTTTGAGAAGGCAGAGTAGTGGTTATACTTTGCCCTCGTACAGACCTAAAAAGCGGAAATATTTTACTGCTAAATATTTCAGGCTTTGCTACTTCAAATCATTTGGTCTTATATTTACAAAACCTTACGTGTTGTCCTATTTTGCACGTATTTCGGCTGCTGCCCTAATAGATTAACGGGGAAAGAACGGTACGTTACATTGATTGACCGTTAACCGAGAGAATTGTTAGGTCATCGCACACGATCGCTCAATTAATTGTTGTAACATCCGATCGATCTCGGCGATCGCTCCCAGGTTGAGACAAAAAACATTCTCAAGGGTAGCGCGTAAATCTGCAACCGTTGAAAGGACGCGGTGTTCTGTTCGACCATCCAAATAATGCACCGTAAACTGATTGTTCCACAAGGCATAACGACAATTTGAATCCGGTTTTGCCACCATCAAGTTAGTAACAAAAATCGAGTTGGGATGAGTTGAAACATACCAATTGCTCACCTCATAATCGGGTAATTCTTGCTCCTCTTGATCGAATCTGTAAAGGGATTTCCACTCCTGCTTGATATATGCTTGCATAATGTAGCTGCGATCGGTTGCGATCAATCGAAATGGTTCATGGGATGTAGGTTGTTCAATATCCGGTGTCAAAGCAAGCGGCGTGGTAAGCGTTAATCCTCCGAATCCCACATCTGCAATGTATGGCTCTCCATCAATATTGACCCCCAGCACCATGTGACTGCGGGGCGCGATCGTCCCGGATGGCAAATTCCACAGCACGCGAGCTGCTAGATTCGTTACCTGAAAGCCAAGAGCAAGCAAAACAGCCCGCAACAGTGAGTTTTGCTCAAAACAATAGCCGCCCCGTCCCTCGTGGATTAGTTTTTGTTGCAAGGATGCTAAATCCAGCAAAACCGGTTGTTTCAGGAGTGAATTGAGGTTTTCAAAGGCGATCGTTTGGGAATGTCGCTGATGAATTGCCTGTAACGTTGTCAGCCTGGGTGAGCAGTCACCGCTATAGCCAATTCGTTGAAAATAGGCATCAAGGTCGATCTCAGTCAGTCGTTGTTGCAATTGCATATTTTATTAAAAGCGTTAGGGGCTTTGATTTGACACTCGATCGAGACCGAATCATCTCCAAAGTCAGGCAGCCTTTACGAGATAACGACCAGGCTCACCCGCCGGAAGGGAGCGAGAAACGAGCGGACTGTAGGCGGTCGGGTGCAGCGCCTTGTTAACCTGTTGTTGGGGCGTTACAGTGCCAGCGCCGTGAAGCCGAGCAACGCCCAATTATTCTTCCGTGATTTGTCATCATCTGTAAAATACTTGTGGTCGAACCAACGGAAGCCAGGTTCTTTTCTCACCGACCCGTCACGCTTTGGCTTGCTCATGTACTCATCGTAGAGGTGATTAACTCTTTCCACAAGTTCATCGTGTTTGTAAATATAGAAATCGTTTGTGCCATTGTCGTGCATATTTACCAGAACAACATACAAGTTGTCGTTATTCTTCTTTATGCTCATGTTTGGCCCGAATTTCCAACCTTGTGTGTTGGCGATTGCCATAGTTTTGACTTGAATCGAGATTGTTCTTTGGCCGAAAGTATCCGAAGCCAGAACATCAAAAATCTCGTTATTCTTTGGCGTGACAAGTGCCAAAACTCCACGCCGGCACAGTTCGGCACAAACGTAGTATTCACCTGCGGCACCAATGAGGTTTTTCGAGAGCATGAACGTTGCTGATGCCAGGGTATGAAAGGCTAATAGGCAAGTCATAGAAACCAGTATCGACAAAGCTTAGGGATTTTCAACTTATTTTTTTCATACCCTGGTTAAGTAACGCCGATGTACGTGGAAATCTGGGGTTCTGAGACACTTTTTCCCTGCTCCTTAGCCAATGGTGGCCAGCACCAACGATCGCAAACTGTCGTTGGGGATGTGCCATTATCGCTTTGGTCGGGTAGAGGCTCGGTTTTTGAGCTGCGGCAGTGTCTTGTCGCTATAGGTAAATGGTAGCCCTTTGTAATTTAATCTCTCCTCCAACCATTTGGGTTTCTCGCTAAACGAGATCGACATCGTACCGTCGGGAGCAACGCGATACAGCCATTTTGCACCCGGACAGATAGACGACTCCATATCGGGAACCGATGCCGGCCATTTTCCCGTTTTGGCTGCTAGTGCTTTGACTTGCAGAATTTTCTGAGTCAGTTCCAAATCCAGCATATATTTGGCTGCTTTACTGGTTTGGTTGGATAGATCTGTAGATGTCCTACCTATATAATTCCACCACGCGGAGTCTTTTGCCGTAGCTAAATCAGAAGCGCAAACATTGTGCTGGCGAGATGCTGCAAGGGATCGTTTATAGGCGTGATAACTATCGATCGCAGAAAAGCGAACATAAGGTTTGATTACCGGCTTGAACCACGCCAGGACAGGAGATAAAGTCCTGTCTAAGATTTTTTCTTCTGAAGTCTGGAAATAGTTCCCTTGAATTAGTGAAAGTATTCCCCCATCATTATAAGAGCTTGATGCTTTTAGTATCGAAGACCACGAATGTTTCCAAAGGAAGTCTTGCAAAGATTTGAACTGAAACAAATATTCTCCCTGCAAGGATGTCAATATCGATTCGCGGTAATCGCGTTCCAGCAAGCGCTGCTGCCACTGGGCCGGAAGCCGATCGGCTTTCCGCATCACCCCTGCTTGATATTTAGTCACAATCAAAGCCACAAGTTGAGGGAGTAGGGAGGGGCTTTCTGTTAAAGACTGGTTGATTTTCCAGGATACTTCCAGCATTTCTGCTGCTGCTTGCGTCTGACCTTTACGGTATTTTTCTAGAATGTCTAGGGCTAAAACTTTTTGGAAATTAGCCTGCCATAAATAACTGGGTAGGGGAAACGTTATATCTCCTTCCAGCATCCAGGTAATATCGGTTCCCCAGTGCGGCACTTCATTATTTAAAACCTGCTGGCGAAGTTCTGCTAAAGCCGTTTGGCGTCCGGCGAGATAGCGCTGTAATTTCTCTGAAGGTGGATTTACGGTATCGTTTGGTTTGGCAATCTCAGCGTTTAGGTACTGAGTTAATTCTTGTCTGATTTCTTCAAATGCCTTTCGATCGTCCTCTGAAGACTTAAAATCAGCCCTAGACTTGATGGAGCGATCGGCAGAAGAGAAACTTGCCCCTCCATCGAATCCCACTTTAGCGCTGGACGCCGCCAGCTTCAACGCCGCATCATTCGGCTCAGTTTTGGGAAACCGTTGGGCAAATGCTGCTAAATCCTGCTCGATTTCTTTTTCATGCACAGAGGCGATATAGTTGCCACCCACAATCCAAACTGCCAGCAGTCCCGCCAACCCAACAACAGAACCACCCAGAAATTTGAGGTTCCGTCTGAACGATGGGTTTTGAATGTCCATAAACTCCTCCTTCGCGCGAGCACACCTGAAAATGAGGCGTTGCTGAATACCGTGAATCAGCAACGCCTTACCTGTTTATCTTGCCCACTTTTTTTGCGCGCACGATCACATAACCAGGCCGTGTAACCTTTGGCGTTGCTTAATCAGGGTATGAAAAAAATAACTTGAAAATCCCGAAGTTTTGTGGATACTGGTTTCTCTGACTTGC
>NZ_JAUBUR010000076.1:0-8988 GCF_036705485.1 Microcoleus sp. AT9b-C3
TTGAGATTTAGCTATATCCCGATACCCTTGCTCTCGCTGATCAATGTTTTTGAGAGTTTCGTTATTTGGCCCGTAGACTTTTTCTGCACCTTGCCGCGTTAATTTTTGTACTGCACTATCAAAATCTCCTCTGTATTGTGCAACTTTTTTCGCCGTAGCTTCTTCCCCTGGTCGCAAAGCAATTTCTTTCGTCTGCCTCCAAGACTCCGCAGACTTTGCATCAGTTATTTCCATTATTTCTTTCCAAGAATCTCCAAACTGCCAACCTTCCCTAGTGTTTGGATCTTGAATTGTTGGAATATACCCAGGGGGGTATGGTTCCCCTGTTTCCGGGTTTACTATAATAGGTTCCCCGCTTTGCACAATTGCGTAGATCCGCGTGTAAGCTGCGGTTTGCCCCAGCGGGTAAATATTCCCGTTTGCTCCCATCCCCGTTCCAGGGCCGAACATTGATGGATTTAGTCCTCCATTGAATGTCCCAGCGCCTCCCGGCCCGGAGGGGTTTACAGTTGATGAAAAATCTCCTAATCCTAATCGAGTAGCTTGCTGCTGGTTGTAAATAGGCGTGGTTATCGGTGGGTTAGTGAATGCTTGTGCCATTTTTTTCCTAGATTTGTGTACCTCCATTATCGCTTGTTAAACCAACATCTGAACCGCTGAACCCACTAGAGAACAACGTTTTAGTTGAAGTGCTTCGGGCGAAGCACTTCCTACTTCGCTCAAAAGTCTTGAAACGTTCGATAATGCGGTCTTTTGTGCATCTTCTGGAAGTAGTGAAGTATTACTGCCAGAATCGCTAGAATTCTTGCCTAGTGGCACTTCGTTTACTTCTGATGTCACTTCGGATTGCACTTCCGGCACTTCAATTCAGAGAGTAGTAATCGAAGTGTTTTTCACTTCTACTTCGTATACTTCTCGAACATTGAAGTATAAGAAGTAGAAGTGAAGGAACTACTCAAAAATAGAGGGCAGCTCAGGGCGGTTGACTAGGTGTCCGTAGGTGGTGGCCACCATCCTTGTATCTGAGTGCCCCAGTAAATATGCCACCCCCGTTAGTGGGCATCCCTGGTCGATCGCGTGGGATGCGAAGCTGTGCCGGATAATGTGCGGGCGTCGGTACGGGATGCCCGCAGCGCTCAGCACTTTTTTCCAGCGATCGCGAAAGTTGTTCGCATCTATGTGGCTTGTGCCTGTTGGATTCTTGAAAATTAGCTCGTCAGGATGGATGTTGGTAGGTTTCACTTGTTCAAAAAGTTTGCCCAGTTCTGCGTTAATTTTCAGGAATCGGACGCTCCCAGTTTTGGTACACTTCCTGACTCGTTCGTACCCGTTTCCGTCTTTGCGCTGAGACAAAGACTCGCAGATGCAAATTTCCCTGCGAGTAAAATCTATGTGCTGCCAGCGAAGTCCGATCGCCTCGCCAAGTCGGCAACCTGACAAAAACAGGAACTTTGTAAAAGGGCTCCAAGCTGGGTAACTTTTGTCAAAACCAGCAATTATTCTGGCCGCTTCATCCCGTGAGAAAGGCTTGATAATTTCCTTAGTACCCTTGCGAGATTTCAGTTTTAACCAGGGATTGTAGGGCAACAATCCTTCCTCTTTCGCCCAAGTTCCGCAGCTTCTCAAATAGCCAAGCTTTTTGTTGTAAGTTGCTGGTGCTAACTTTTGGTTAACAAACCAAGCAACATCATCACTGGACGGATTGCCAGCCTTCACTATTTGGCGTCGCAAGATTGCGTAATGATCGGATTTGGTTTGAGCTGATATATCTAAGGTTGAAACCCAAGCGTCCCAAATCTCAAGGAGTGGCGGGATTTTTTCTTTCTCGTTTTGTAACTGTTGTGACAGTTGTACCAGTAAGTTCTTGAGTTCTGGGGTTATGGCTTGCATGATTTCTAATTGATTAATAAGCACCGTTGGTGCGGTTGGTGCGGTTGGTGCGGTTGCTGGTGGAGTTGATACAGCAAGGCTTTGAGGTGGTGGAGAGGTGGTGGAGAGGTGGTGGAGAGGTGGTGGAGAGGTGGTGGAGTCTCCACCAGTGCTTGCTAACCCTTCTCTACTAGCCTGAGTTCGGCTCCGACCTCGTGTGAGGTGAGATGCCCATCAAAACATGGGTATAAGTTATCGGGGCCTTTGCCAGATAACCAATTGATGTGATATTCCCATCGCTGATTTATGGGATGCCAGCAAATGCCGACTATTTCGCCTACTTCGGTATGATCTACCTCAGACTCGTCAATCCAAGTGTCAGCTACCGTGTCACCGATCGCAAATGAAGGTGCGGGATATTTGCTGGGAATTGTTACAGTTCGCAATGTCGTTAAGGATGCAGCAGCAGCCACCATCCTCGAATGAAAACCCCGTCGAGAAAGTAGGTCTCGACTCATCTGGGCGTCTAGATGTGCCATAATTCTTAAGTTCCAATCGTTGAAAGAGAACGTTTGGAGAAGTCGTGACTTGGTTAGCGGGCTCAATCGCTAATCAGTCGCGCATCAATCTTCCTTAGTTACTAACGATCGCAGGTTTGCAGTTATTTGTCAACATCGATTCAAATTGATTCCGAATCGATTCAAATCGATTCAAACCTACTCAAATCGATTCAAAAAATGTCCGAAATTTCGGACACTTTGGGAAAGCCCTGGACTGAGCCAGGGCAAGAAATATTCCTAATTTCCCTTGTTAGGGGTTAACGCTTTTAGGATAGCGGCATAAAAGGGCTTCAGTTCGGTGATGGTAAAAGTTCGGCCCGGCTTTCTCTCTGTCTTGTAAATCGCGTGAACAGTTTTCAAGTCAGGCAGTTCGATCGCGATCAGTGCTGAATTCTGCTTCAGGTCTGCCAGTTCGGCCCTTAAATTCCCTATTTCTAGCCTCTGTTCCCTCATCACCGCTTCGTCTGCGGGATTGGGCTTTAAGCTATACCCGCGCTCCAATTCCCGAATCTTGTCGTTTTGATTGAGGATGGTTGCCTTAGCATCGGCTAGCTCGCCTCTGGCGTCACTCAGTTGCTGCTGCCATTGAGTCTCAAGCGCCTTAATAGCCATTCCCTCCCGGTGCACCTCTGCCGCAGCTTCCTTTGCCTCTTTCTTGAATTGGGCAAGGTCGGCTCGATCGGCTGCCACTGCTGCAAGTTCTGCATCTCGATCAGCAAGCTGAGATTCTAGATTTTGGATTTTAGATTTTAGATTCTCAATCTCTGCCTCTAGCTTCCATTCCCGCTCTCTACCATCTGCAATGATCGAGGCCTGTGCGGCGTGGCTTTCCTTTGTCTGTGCCAGCTCTTGCTTGAGCGATTCATTCTCCATTTGCGATCGCACTTCCTCCAATTCCTGCGGCCTGAGTGAGTCTGTGGGCGATTCACTCAGGCCCTCAATTTTCCCCGCAATTCCTCCATCTCTACATCTTGCTTTGCCTGCCTTTCCTCGATTTCCGCCAGCCGTTGTGCGAGTGTGTTATCGAGTGTGGTACTAGGTGTGTTGTCAAGTGTGTTATCCGGTAAGCTACTTACTAGCTGAAAGTATTGTGTTAAGGCGCGATTTACCGCAGCCGAATACATCGGCCCTTTCTTAGATTCCATCCCGTTAGCGGTGCAAAACTCTGTCAATGCTTGCTCTACAGCCGGATCGAGGTATACGGCGATATGCTTTTTGTCTGTTGCCATAGTGTGTTACTCACTTGGTCGGTACAATACCAATTTACCATATCTATTGAGGGGTAACACACTATAAGTTATTCAAAGCTCATTGGTAACACACTATAAGTTAATTGTATGTTTCCAGTATTGCACTGAGTACAATACTAGGTTATAGTGGCAACATACCAGTCAAGCAAACCACCGCCCAAATTTTACGAGGCCCCAGGCGGTGGCTATCAATCATCCCAAAACCCTTCAAATCTCTGGGGTGCTAGCTGCGTGTACCTCACGGTGTGGTGAATGTTGGCATGACCCAGATAATCTTGAATTGCCCTGGTGTCAATGCCCTTAGCGGCCAAGTAGTATCCGCAGCCGTGGCGAAGCATATGGGGATGTACCGGGAATTGAAGCTGTGCTCCTTCCCCAGACTTGCGGATCATCTTCCTTGCCGCGTCTGGGGTCATCGGCCCGCCACGCTCTGAATTGAACAAGTAGGGGGAATCAGGGAAGTCCCGCTGCAACTGCCTGAGCGATCGCATTTCCTCACCGGCTAACGGATGCACCGACGGTCGCGAACCTTTCAACCGCCGGACGTGAATGTGAGCAGTCTTCAAATTAATCTGCTGCCAGCGCAAGTTCACCAACTCCGATATCCGCAGCCCGTGCCGATAGCCCATCAAAATTAGCGTAGAGTCGCGATGTCCCCAGCGGCCTTTCCGAGCCGCCTTGATCATCGCCTCCACTTCATCCTCAAACAAATACTCCCGATCGCGAACTTCCAAGTATGTCCTCCTGTTGGAGCTAGTTTTTGGGGGCGGGGAAACAGACTCTCTAACTTTCAGAAGTCGAGGGCCGCGGCTGGGGAACGGAATGACAGTCATTAGATCACCTAAATCAGCCCCAACATTCTAACTATTGAGATAGATGTTAGAAAGTCTGTCCCTCCCATTCGATTTGATGTGGCCATGCAAGCACCTCATCCCAAACTCCCCCAACTTTCTCTACCAACATCCGATATTGAGCGCCGTCTGTCGCGGCCAAGAAGGAAGCGCGCACCCATTGTCCCCAGCGTTGCACCCTCGCCGCTCTTCCTATGGGGTGTGGTTCTGTTCGTTCTGGTAGCGTTCCAATGGTTGAGTCTGTTGTCACACTAGGTGTTTTATCTATATCTATAGTCCGATGTGTGACAAATTGAGCTTGGGGGGGGGTGTTTTGATAGGAACCCTTACTGCAAGCCGATTTGAGGTCTACTGTGACATCAGACTCAACCGCTGCGATGCCGTTCTGCTGGAATTCAAACAAAGCGAGTTCATCCCGTTCTTTCCAGAACTCAAAAATCTGCGATCGCAAACCTTCAGGCTCCTTAACTTTGTTGCCAGCGCTGTCGAACACGTTCACCGACGCAGCGCCACCAAACTTATAAAACCTCACCCGCTCCTCACCGACGCGACGCTGTTCGCTCGAATGTTTGCCACGTCCTAGTTGACCAAGAAAGCTCAGTACGATTCCGATCGGATTCTCTGCTGCTTTCTTTGGCGATACGGTGATTCCCGTCAAGATTTTGATGTCAGTCGCAGCTCTTAAAGCTTTGCCTACAAATTCAAGAACCTCTGGCGATTTGTTGTGAAATTCTTTTGTGGGGTTGCAGAACTGCAAAGTATTTAAAGTTTGGTGAACTCTCAGCTTGCCTGTGAGTTGCCGGATATCTTGCAGACACAGTTGCCCGTCGCCACTCTTAATCTGAGAGTCGATACTTTTGCGATCGCGCATCAAAACAAAATCTTCGTTGTGGTTGAGAAGGTAATCGAGGTGAATTTTTCCATACCAGCGGTCTTGATGAAGCTGTCGCAGTTCGGGGGTAACTTCTACTTTGTAAATTTCCTTCAGTCTAAATTTTTCCTCTTGATGCCGTTCTGTATCGGTTTTGCTGCGCTGCTGTTCTAGCTTCTGGAATTCCTCGCGATCAATATCCTCGGCTTCTGCCACGGCGACAGCTTCCTCAACCTGACTGAGAATTCTTAGCGACTTAATTTCCCCAGCGGTATCGCGGTCATCATCCCCGCAATTTGTGATGTTGTGTCCTTCTGCCTCAAGCCCATCTCGCACAGCTTCCCGGAACTCCCAAATTGACGAATTTATTCGGGCCGCGTACTGTGCCCAAGATTTCAAAACTACTGGGTTGTAAGCTTTGTCGAGGTCAAACTCAAAATCTTTGAGCAGTGCCAAGTTATAGCGGCAATCTTTCTCTTTAGATGTGGCGACTGCCTTGTAATTTGATTCCCCGTTGCCAACTTTTCCTACAGCAATCTGGCGGCACCAGACAAGCCTTGGCACCGGTTCGCGTACCCGTGCCAGAGACTGTCGAACTTCGTTATCAGAGGTTGCACCTTGATAGATGCCAACCACGGCGGTAAAATGCCCCCGCAAGTCAACAGACACACCAGTTGCCAGCGACGGCGAACAAATCACAATATCGTAGAGCGCCGCTAGTTCGTTGATTTTCTCAGCGCATTGGTAAGCTGGGTGTTCAGGATTAGCTACAGTCTCAGCGTCTATTCTGAGGATTTTCTTGCCAGGCAAGCGCGATCGGTAATATTTTTCTAAATTCTTACTGCCGTATTTGCTCTTGGCTTTTTGAGAATCGGTGCTAACCCAGATTTTGCCCCCACAAGTTACCTGATCGACTGAATCTTTGAGAAGGCCTGATGGATTATCTTGAGTTTGGCCCTTGATGTGGTGGGTATCGTAAAACAGTATTTCCCACGGCTCAGACGGTTGCCAGTGATTCACGGCAATCCACGGGGCGACATCAATCCCAGAAAGTTCGCGAACAAAGTCGATGCTGTAGTCACTTAAATCAGCATCTTGCAAAACGAGTTGGCCACTAGAACTCAGCACGGTTTGCAGTAAAAGCTTGAGACTTGCAAGAATTGCTTGGCGATGTTCCCGGCAAGTTGCCGAGTTCAGTGTGTGCCAGAAAACTTGCTCAACTTCATCAAAAATAATCAGCGCACCTTTCCAAGCTAGCGGATCGAAAAATGCTTGAGACGTTGGGTGCAAGCTGTCGATGCAGAGTCCGTGACCCAGAGCTTTGCCTTCAATTTTGCGATCGCCGTCGCTGTTCATTTCTTCGATCCAAGGAATTCCGACACGCTGGCAGATTGCCCGTCCCAAAACAATCCTGTGGGTGAGGACTAAAACTTTGCGGTTTTCGGCTTGAGCTTTGGCCGCTAGTTTTCTGAGTGCGTGGGTTTTCCCTGAACCTTTGGGAGATTTTACACAGATGAGTCCTGAGTCAGGGTAAGGAATATCAAGATATTGCTGGTTACACTCCCACGCGATCGGGTGAGTCAAGGCCCAAGCTTTTTTTCTGGTTTCCTTGCCGAGCCACGAGTGAAATTGCTTCAGAATTTCATCAATGCTTCTGGCGGCCAACATCACCGTGTCAATATCTCCACCAGCGACCACGAAGTCGTCAGTGCCTTTTTCGGGGCCCGGTAGTATGGCAATTTTGGCGATCGCATTTTGCAACAGTTCGGCCGTTGCGCGTGCCGCTTTGAATTCTACGGACTGAAAGTAATTTCCAGGACGGTAGTCGAAACCGAAAATAATTTCGCGTCCTGGCGTGTCGAATTCCTGTAAATCTTCGTGTAATTTTTCACCGATCCTTTTGCCATCGGATTCTCGACAAATCACCCGCCGGCCCATCCAGATGCCATTGAGGGAGATAGCGGCATATCCCAGAAGCATTGAGCATCCTGCCTTTTTTTCCCCTTCTTCAGGCTTGACGGGAATGTTGTTGTCCCGTACCCAGTCCCAAAATTTGATCGCAAGTCCCCACGGGCCGACTAACTCTGGATTCTCAGGAATAGCAACACCGTAGCGCTTGGCTACTAAGTCCCATATAGCCAGAGTCGGCAGTAAAAAAGTCGGTCTAGTTGCGATATGGATGTATCGCCCATCTTGGGCGTAGTATCCACTTGCATTTAAATATTTACCTTTTTTGGCTAGCGGCCCGCTAGTAACTTTGGCGCGTCCGTGACAGACTAACGCCACTGACTCAATACAGTCGTCTAGTTTTGCGCGTACTTTCTTAGGCACTCCCGTGCTACTTTGTGTCGCCGTGACTTTTGGGTTGAGTGTCTCAAAAAGTTCTGCGCCTCTTTCTGTGTGCCAGTTTCCCATGAAGAAGGGAAGTTTTATCTCGAAAGGCACATCGGGCGGGCTAGATGCCAGCAATTCTTGCAGATGCTCTGGCAGAAGCACGCACTCAGTAAGAAAGCTTGCTGTATCAAGAGTATTCATGATAGATTGAACTTAAGTTTTATTTTGGTCAAAGACCTAGTACCAAGCCAGAGTAAGTTTACAAGGCAGACTCTGAACTTGGTTGGAGGTCTTTTTTTTTGGCTGTAGTAGCCTAGTTAATACCTTATCATGTCTATCTTTCCTGTGCAAACGATTGTTAAAAATTCAAACCTTACAACTTTTGAATAACTTCCGCCTTGCAAGACGGAAGTTATTTCCTGACGCAACTTGACTATCCCTTCAAGCGCAAGTTCAACCATTTAGATTTGTAAATTTTATTGGCTAAGCCCAGTTTTCTAAATCCTCTTTGGATTTGGAGCGCATTTTGACGTGCCACAATCTAGCGCCCTTGGAGCCCGAAAACGAACCGGAAACGAAAAAAAACTCACTCGTCGGGTTTAAAGGTAAAAGCATTCGACGACCGCTTTGCTACAAGGGTTTCGTCAGTTGCTGGAAAAAAGGAAAATCTGCAATAATTATTTAAATATTTATTTCTGACGACAGGACATTATGGCTTTTTCATTCCTGACCGTAAAAATATCTGACGACCTTTACGCCACCTTGAAACAGCGAGCGCTAGACGAAAAAACTACTATTTGGCGACAGGTTGAAGAGGCTTTAAAGGAATATTTAAATAAATAAATATTTTATATAGTTAAGCACGGTTAATCAGTTTGATTCATTGCAAATACTTAGGCTCCCAATAGCAAGTGGACGAAACTTGTACACCTCCAGCGATTCTTGTGCGATTTCTCGCACTTTTTCAATAAAACGGAATTACTTAAGCTGGCGACACCTGCCAGGGCAAAAAACAGAGTTCGCCGAGAAATCGGAACCAAAGGTAGTCTACCGAACGCCGAACATTTCTTAACGCTTGTCTAGTTAAATGCTAAACAAGCGCTGTTAAGTTTGAACGTTAGCGCGGTGCAGGCAAACTGTAACCCCCACCTTGAAAGGCTGTTCCACTTACCCTCTGTTGTTGACCCCCAGAGTAAGGAGTCTGAGGCTGTTGTGCAGCTCTTAGTTGAGATTTAGCTATATCCCGATACCCT
>NZ_JAUBUR010000019.1:0-108163 GCF_036705485.1 Microcoleus sp. AT9b-C3
TTCAGCTCCGAGTTAACCATTTTTCTTCATTTTACATCATCTTGCATTTGTCTCACATTTATTTGAAATGACTATAAACCTCACTATCAAATGACCTGTGAAGCTGTGGAAGAATATGAAGTCGTATTATCCGTAGGAGATACCACCTTTCTAGATTAGGGCAGCAAAACCTGGATTTAAAACTAAATTAGAAGAGTTAAGTAGAAAAATCCGTTGTGAGTTGATCTCTGTAGGAGCGAAAATTGCAATAAGCGCACTTTTTTCATTATAATTGATAACTCATCAACTTATTTATTTTTCATTCCTAATTAAGACATCATTAATATTTTCGGCTATTTTGCTCAACAATAGCTCAAAGCTACTATTCTGCTTTCTTTAAGCATTTATATTTATTGCAAAAGTGACACGCTCCCAACTGGTACATCCCTTAACGGGAGTTCTTGTTCTCCTGCTACTTAACCCCCTAGACCAGTTTTCGAGGAGCATAAATTGTGTTATTAACGCTTGCAAAACTCACGGAACAATTGCAGTCACGCGAATTTCAATCCGCATCTTGGGTAGTCCAAGCGCCGGGACTCCTACCTGTGTCGAGATTGGAGCGTGGTTGGGCATATAATGACGAAATAGCTGGCACATCACTTCGTTAACCTCCGGGGGGAACCCGCCAACATGGTAAGAATTAACGTGAACCACATGCTCCCAACCCGCACCAGCCGTCGCCAAGGTTCGCTCGACGTTCGGGAACGCCTGAGCAATCTCGTCTGCAAGCGATTCGGGAATTTGCAGATTGTCATCCCAGCCACCTTGACCTGATATCTCCACTCGATCGCCAATTTTTACCGCTTGCGAGTAATGCAATTGATTTAACAGATATTCCCCATAACCAGGGGTAACAAAAAACTTGGGCTTATTCATGGTGTTCCTCATGTAGTACGTTTGACTCTATCTCGCGTTGCTGAAACGAGTTTGTTTCGGCATCATCCGATTTAGACCCTAATGTTCAGAATTCACTTGCCATGTCACCACAATGAGTTCTGCAAGCAGTAAAACAACTATTAGCCGCGAAAACGCTTGTAAAATGGCTTCCATCGTCCAGTTCTGACTCTGAACCTCCCAGATCATCACAACAATATTCACTCCAATCGCCAACCAGGGTAGAATTACCGCTGAATTCCGTCTGCGATAGAAGCGAATCGCTGTCTCGCGCCAAAATGGAAAGGTACTGAGAATACAAGCGATGTAGGACGCTCCTGCACTAATGAACAAGCTTGTTTGAAGACCCGAAGGCAGGTTCGGGGCTCCAAGCGCGATCGCACTCAGACAAACTCCCAGCGCCAGATACAGGAAAGTAAACAAGGTAAATCGTTTCATTCTTTGCAAATAAAGCTCCGCGATAATCTATTCCTATGTGGCTGACATGACTCAGCCGATGAACAACAATTAGTCCACATGCAGCACAGCCTTACCTGAAAATCTGCGCCCGATCAAATCAGCCGACGTTACGTCTGCTTCACGCCACGAAACTGCTCGATCGATGTGCGTTTTGAGCCGCCCCTGCTCAACTAACCTCAGTAGACGAGCCAGCCCAGAACTAGCACTTTCCATCTCTACTTCGGTGTACAGCGTGAACCCGTAAAGCGTGCGCTGTCCTCCATTCTCGGAATAGAAGTCTGCCAGGGACAGCTTCATCTCGTTGCCGCTGCTACTGCCATAACAAACGCAGGTGCCTCCTTGAGCCAAAAACGTAGTTAGCTTCCCGACCAATTCACCTCCTACTCCATCGACAATCAGTCGATAAGGCGCGAACTGCTCGGCTTCTTGCCCAGTCTCGGTCACCACCACGTCATCCGCGCCGTAATCTCGCACAAATGCTTCTTGCGCTGGCTGACGAACTTGGGCAACGATGCTGGCTCCCATCATCCGAGCAAGCTGCATGGCGAAGAGTCCCACTCCCCCTGTTGCCCCTGTGATCAGCACCCGACTTCCTAGTAAACGAGAGCCCTTTTCCACTGCATACAGTGCTGTTAACCCTGCGACGGGCAGTGTAGCGGCATCGGTATGTGATACGCCCTGGGGAATGATAGCTAGAAAGCGAGTCGAAATTGCTACATATTCTGCCCAGCCCTCCGAGCGGATGGAGAGGGCGACAATTTTTGTCCCTGTGGGTGGACCACTGCCGTCCTGTGCTGTTTGTTCAACAACGCCAACGATATCCCAGCCAATTGGAGTGCCCAGTGGAGCATTTTGCGATCGCTTAAGTTCGCCCCGATTCATCGAAAATGCCTTGACGCGAATCAAGCACTCGTTAGCCTTCGGAGTAGGAACTTCAGTGTCTTGAAAGATGAGGTTGCCAACGGCATCTGGTGAACTCACGAGTCTACGCATCGCCATATCCTTGTGTGTAGAGGGCTATAGTTTCATGTTCTAGATAGAACTGTTTCAATCAACTTGCTGTATATCCACCATCGATCACTAAGGGTTGCCCAGTGATGTAGCTGGCAGCGTCGGAGCAGAGAAACACCACCGCTTGAGCAATTTCTGCTGCCTGACCGATCCGACCCATTGGAACCATAGACCCGAGTTCATCGGACGGGATGCCCCACTGGTCGGCGGCACGAGCCATGATGTCAGTCGCAATCGGACCAGGATTGACGGCATTGATCCGAATACCCTGTTTGGCATAGTCGAGTGCGGCAGTGCGTGTCAGCCCCATTACTGCATGTTTGCTGGCAACGTAAGGAGAAGTCTCCGGAAACGCAACGAGACCACTCGCTGACGAATTGTTCACGATCACACCAGATCCTTGAGACAACATTTGCTGAATTTCGTACTTCATGCACAAAAACAGTCCCCGAACATTGACGGCCATCAGGTTGTCAAAGTCTTCAATTGATTGTTCATGCAGAGGCTTAAAAAAACCCTCAATGCCTGCATTGTTGAAGGCATAGTCGAGTCGCCCGTAGGTTGCAACCGTATGAAGCACTAACGCTTTGATATCTTCCTCTTTTGAGGCATCTGAATGGACATATAAACATTCAGCACCTGTTTCACGGATTAGTTTGGCAGTTTTTTCACCTTCTGCATCGCGTCTGCCTGAGAATACTACCTTTGCTCCAGCAGCACCGAATGCGATCGCAGTTGCTCTGCCAATTCCCGATGTGCCTCCCGTAACTAACGCCACTTTATCTTGCATTATCATTTTGTTTCTCCTGTTTCAATCTCTGTGGGTAGATTCCCCGCCCCTTGGAGCGTAAAATGCCAGGATGAGTGAGTACATCCATAACCGGCATAACGTTCCCGCTCACCGGACGCAGATCACCTTTGTCTGTGACCAACAACCTATATTCGTTCTGGTACAGAGGGTTTGTTAGCTAATTTTTGTTGCATCGAACATGGAACTTTATGAGTTCAACGTCTTTTCAATACGGCGATCGGGAATGAGCCACACAACTGCAACCAGAACGTATAATGCACATGCAAGCCAAGAGGCTGCAAAAGCAAGTGGAATTGTAACTGCATAAATCAATACCGATAACTTGCCTTTAAAATCCCGACCAAGAGCGTTCGCAAGTGTGGAATCTTGACCGTGGTGAAAAATAAGTGTGCGGGTCAGAGTGAAGTAGGCGATCGCAGCCAACAATAGAACCACACCATAAAGCGCCACAGGCAACGCAGCAAAGTGATTTTCACCCATCCATGCGGTGACAAAGGGAAATAATGATAACCAGAACAACAAATGTAGGTTTGCCCACAAAGTTGAACCATTCACTTGTCGGACTGCCTGAAACAGGTGATGGTGATTGTTCCAGTAGATACCAACATGCACGAAACTCAACACATAGCTTAGAAAGGTTGGAATCAGCGGACGTAGTGCAGCTAAATCTGACTCATGAGGTGTTTTTAACTCCAGCACCATAATGGTGATAATAATAGCAATTACCCCATCACTGAATGCTTCTAACCTACCTTTAACCATTTTTGGGTATGCTCCTTGTCTGCTTACCGTGTTGTATAACTGCCGTTTGCAAATTGGTTGTCCGGTTATCCACTATCCATTTAGTATCTCTAAGTGACAGCAGATCGCTTCAAACTTTGTATCAAGGTCGCTAGTCCATCCGCTTCAGCAATTTGCAATTTGTTAGCCTTACACGGTTGGGAAACACTCTAGGGCTACTCGATCCCAATGCCCTACGTTGGCTGCTGCTTCATAGGTGCTTTGGGAAAAAAGCAAGGAGCGTTGCATAGGTATCCTGCCAAGCTGCTAAGGGCAAACTGGGCCAAATGATTGAGGCTGATGTGAAATCTGAAATTAGGGGCGCGTCCTTCTCCTGGGCGTAGTCGCCGAATCACCCCGTTGCCGCTTGTGCAAAATTCACGGAACAATTGCAGACGCGGATTTCAACACGCATCGTTGGCAGTCCAAGCGCCGCCACTCCTAGCTCTGTCCAAATTGGGGCGTGGTTGGGTATGTAATGACGAAATAGCCTGACTATCACATCATTAACCTCTGGGGGAAACCCGCCAACATGGTAAGAATTGACGTGAACCACATGCTCCCAACTCGCACCAGCAGTTGCCAAGGTTCGCTCTATGTTCCGAAATGCCTGAGCAATCTCATCTGCGATCGCTTCGGGAATTTGCAGATTGTCATCCCAGCCGCCTTGGCCGGATGTCTCGACGCGATTGTCAATTTTTACCGCTTGCGAGTAATGCAAATTATTCAGCATATATTCCCCATCACCGGGGGTGACAAAAAACTCGGGCTTTTTCATTGTGTTCCTTTGTTCAGTACGTTGTGTCTATTATGTAGAAAAGAGGTTTGTAATCTAATTCACGCGATGAATTCGATGCCATACTTGGGTGCCACTGCCAAAACTCGCTCGATCGCTTCGGGAGTGACTGAGCGTAATGGAGCCTCTAGGTTGTCTACTGGAACTCGGCATCTCTAAAGTGTAGTGAGTCGAAGTACCTGATTGCTTTCAGATTCTTACGATGATTTCTCAAATAGCTGTGATGAACTGTCGCGGCTAGTCGCGCCCTGCGACAATAATATTTTCTGCTAGACTGATAGGATTAGAAAACATCACCTCATGACTACCCGGCATTTGCACGAGCCGAAATAGCCCCAAGCGGCTAGACATCCTGGGATGCCAACCCCCCTCCCTTTGAGGTAAGACATTGTCTTCTGTACAGTAGAGGTAGCTTTTGGGAATGGGCAGCGAGTAAAACTGCTTCAGGTCTAATTTGTCAATAAACGGTTGATACGGTTCAGGCGATAATTGCGCGTAGCTCGATTTCGCCAGGTCGAGGTCAGCATCGTTGAGAAACGCTTCTCGCCAAATCTCAAAAGGCATCGTTATCGTATTATCGTCCGATTCTCTCGCTAGCTTGTCGAATAACGCTTGAGAGTCAGGTGGGATGTTGTCTCTGAGGCTCTCACCATCATTCAGGACAAAGGCATTGAAGAAGATTAGCCGTCGAATGCGATCGCGAATTGCTTCAGCAACTTTGGCAATAATGCTGCCACCAAAGCTATGTCCAAGTAAGACAATATCGGTTAAGTCTTTATCAACCATGTAATCGATGATCGACTGGGTACATTGAGCATGGTTGACGTTTTTATTCACGCCTTTACCATGACCCGCGATCGTGGGAGCAAAAGCCTGATGACCTTTCGCTTCTAGATGTTGGATGACCGCGTTCCAAGCAGAACCATCGTGCCACGAGCCGTGAACTAAGACAAAGGTTGACATTGGATGACTCCTTGCAATGCGGGATGAATATTCTGTTCTAATGACATTAAAAGTTTCTCCTTTGCTATCTGCAACGAATTCATTACGTTTCTGTAGCAGCGGAAGGTAAAGTTCCAGGTGTGCCTAAAATTTCGTCGCCAATCTCGGCACAAATCCGATCAACCAGCGATCGTTATTAAAAACTCAAGATTGATCTACTTGATGACGCTGCTTGAGACCTGTAACGAGATCGGTTACTTGACGTTGAGCCTCTTCACTCAGTGAGTCAAACTCGTCCAAGAAGAATTGCCGTTCTAGCGTCAATTTCCGGGCATTGAGTAGCCCTTCAATCCGCCAATCTCGATCGCGTTTCATCACGACGAATAGCTGCATCGAATCTCGTGACGGTGAAGTTTCGGGTTGTCAGGGTAATGCTGCCCGGACAACTCCGCTCATGAGAGCAAGTTGAGGATTCAGGAAGTGGACGAAATTCACCTCACCCTCCAAGCGTGTTCCTTTGACAACTGTGTCGAAGGCTTGCTGATTAAATTCAGCTATTTCTTTTCGACCCTTGAGATGCGTTCCCTCGAAGGCGATGAAATCGGCAATTTCGCTAAACGGAGCAGCGAAGTCTTCACCGCTGCCTCGATTCCAAGCATCAATCATCTGGCGATGGAAAGTACGGATTACGGACTCGTCAGCAGTAGTGGTGGTTTGAGCTGTTTGTGAATTCATAGTTTTGAGCAATTGGATTAGAGTGATGCGGTTGCCTCAATTTCAGGTGCATAAATCGTTTCGTCTTCTTTGCGCCAAGCTGGATCGACTAGACAAACGAAAACAATAGGTTCGTCGCCGTTGTTGTGAAGGAACTGGATTGCATTGGGAGGAATGTAAACCGCATCACCTGGTTCAATGCGACAAACTTCACTGTCGATCGACATTTCTCCAACACCGCTAATGATGTAATAAACCTCAGAAGTCTTTAGAGAATGGGGAATCGAAGTTTTGCCAACAGGTAAGATCGCATGCGCCAAACTGTAACGCAAGTTGATGTCTTGTTTGTCAGGATGAAGCAGTTCGCGCAGAACAGTTCCATCTCCAGCGATAATTTCTTCACAGTCGTTTAGTTTTTGGATCAGCATACGTTTAGGTTTGCAATTACACAATCGGAGCAAGTTCAGAATCTGTGAATTTTGGATGTTAAATACTGTCAGAGGTCAGCAACGTCACGACATCCGCATGAGCTAATACGACATCGGGGTGGCGTTGAAGTGCCGTGTTATACTTCATGGCAAACTCATTGCCCAATTCATCAGGGCTGAGCAGTGTACGAATGTCACTGTCGATCGCTTCAATTGCCTCTGGTGTAACAGATTCATCGACATGAAGCAACTCATCGATTTGGATAATCAATGCTGAGAGTCGATGCAACCAAGCAAACTGCTCATGACTAATCGCCAGTTGTAGCAATTCACCTCCAGAAACGTGCCCTCGAACTTGCTCATAGGTAAGGCGCTCAGTCTCTAGTAAAAGCTTGTGCAGATGCAGTAGTTTGATTCGTAACTCACTCAAGCGGTGATGTTGACTAATCCGTTGTTGAAATGTGTTAGGCATAAATCCGTCCCATCCTTCCTTCTTGGTAGTCGTTGATCGCTTGGGTGATTTCAGCTTCAGTGTTCATGACAAACGGACCGTAACGCACAACTGGTTCGTTAAGGGGTACACCTGCAATCAGCAGAATATCTAGAGGACGCTGAGCATCAGCAGGGTTGGAGATCACCACATCCTCTCCATCTTGAGAAAAGAGCACCATCTGCCCATCATCACCAGGCGCTGGCTCTGTCCCAAACAACCCAGACCCCTCCAGTACATAGACAAAGGCGTTGTACTCTTTTGGTACAGGCTGGATCATCGTTGCCCCTGGTTGTAGTGTGAAGTGGAGGTAGGTTATCGGCGTGCGCGTCTGAATTACGGCTTTTGCCCCTAACGCTTCTCCCGCAATCACCCGCACTGTCACAGACCCATCTTCGGTTTGAGCGACCGGAATCTGAGCCGCTGGAATTTCCTGGTAGCGGGGCGGCATCATTTTGTCTCGTTGTGGCAGATTGACCCATAGTTGAATGCCGTGAAGTCGTCCACCAGTTTGGGTAAACATTGACTCCGGCATCTCGGAATGCACAACCCCGGCACCTGCTGTCATCCACTGGACATCACCCGGATTTAGTAGCCCGGCGTGCCCTGCAGAATCTTTGTGTTCTAACCGTCCATCCAAGACATAGCTGACGGTTTCAAAGCCCCGGTGCGGATGATCGGGTGCACCTTTTGCCTGACCCGGCTTTAGATTAATCGGACCCAACTCGTCGAGGAGGAGAAACGGGTCAAATTCAGAGAAGCTACTTTTGGGAAAGGGCCGACGTACAAGAAATCCGGCCCCTTCGAGTGTTTCAACACTGTTAATTACTCCGGCAACGGTTCGAGACGTTTGAGTGGGGACAGTCATAGAATTGCCTCTTCAGAACTAGACAAGTATGTGTATCATTTGAGCCTGACTCAACGGGGTGAATCACAGGGTTTTTCAAAAGCCAGAAATGCAGCAAATCACTGATTATTCCTGCTGAAGAAATTCTAGTAATAGGGGATTGACCTGATCGGCGTGAGTCCAGTTGATGGCGTGCGGCCCGCCGGGAATGACAACCAGTTGACTGTTTTTGATCAGCTTTGGGAGTCTTGCTGCGGTGGACTCAAGCGGCAGAATGCGATCGCTATCTCCATGAATAATCAGAGTCGGCACATCAATGCGGGGCAGATCATCGCGGAAATCAGTCAGCCAAGAGGGTACACAGTCCAAAGTCCCTTTAGCAGAAGCCCCTGCTGCTACATTCCAACTGGCTTGAATTGCCTCATTGCTGATGCGATCGCCAAGCAATACATCAACATTAAAGAACTCTTTGAAAAAGGCAGAGAAATAAGCTGGACGATCGTCAACAATCGCTTTCATAATGCCATCGAAAATGCTTTGATCAACACCCTCTGGATTGTCGTCTGTCTTTAACAGAAACGGTGGAACGGGAGCCATCAGCACGGCTTTCTGCACCCGCTCTGAGCCGTATTTGCCAAGATAACGTGTGACTTCACCTGTTCCCATTGAGAAACCGACCAGCACGGTATTTTGCAAGTCAAGCTTGGTCATGAGTGTATTCAAATCGGCGGCGAAGGTATCGTAGTCATAGCCAGATGATGGCTGACTGGAGTTGCCAAATCCTCGGCGATCGTAGGTAATTACTCGATATCCTGCATTCAGTAAAACTAAGACCTGCTTCTCCCAGGAATGTCCGTTCAATGGAAATCCATGAATCAGTACAATCGGTTGACCTGTCCCAAGATCTTCGTAGTAGAGATCGATGGTTGCAGAGTTTTCTTGACCAACGGTAATGTAAGGCATGAGAGGTTTCTCCGTTGTAAATTGAGGATGTGTATTTGTCTGTTGCATCACAATTTTTATGCAGCGATCGAGCACCGTCTTAACAATGCTGTGTTAAGCAGACTTCAAGATGGGGCAAGAATCCATTGCGTATCATCGCTTCAGAACGACAAGAATCCTTCATTGTTGCCTGAGCGCGATCGCCGCGTTTGCCGCCTCTAAGATGGCTTTGATTCTGCTGTTGCAGAAATTAACTTCCAAATGCCAATTAGCGGGTTATTTTGAATCAATGGTGTAGGCATATTGTTCAGATGTTGCTTTATAGTCTTCGGCTGAAGTAACGGGTGTCAACACAAAATCAAACTCAGTCGTGTAAAACGGCTTACTTTGATTTTGTGCCTTGAGTTCGTCTGGTGCTTCATGTTTTTGCAATTGAACGATCGCCGATCGCACTGCAAAGGTTGTATCTGAATCCAGGTGAGGATCGCCAGCAATAAAAATTTGTGTTGTCAGCGGAGTGTACTCCGGGGCACTGACTTTGACATGGATGTGAGCCGCCCGCCAGGGATGCCGTCCCAAGAGTCCCAGCAACTCGCCACATGGGCCACTGCTTGGCACTTTGTAACCTAGTGGCACGACGGTTTCAAACATATACTTTCCACTCTTGTTCGTTTTGAAACGTCCGCGAAAATTCCCCAACGGCACAGATGGCTCTTGGACATCATATAATCCTTTGGAATTGGGTTGCCAAACATCAATCAGAGCATTGGCGATCGGTTGACCGTTCACATCTAAAACACTGCCTGACAGGAAAAGCGTGTCGCCTTCTGGATCAATGCCTAAGTGATCGCCCATCTGCCGTTCTGGTGCATTCGGCACATACAAGGGTCCTTCTAAATTGCTTTCTGTACCGCGATGCGAATCGTGCAGTAATTCTACCAACTCTGAGATTCCGAGTAGATCTGTTAACGCCTGCATTTCTCCAGCGGGAATCTCCTGAGTGTGATGACTGACCCGGTTGAGAAAATTACGTCCCTGCTGCAACTCTGATTCAGTCAGATTCACCTCACGCACAAAGTCATGCAAATGTCGAACCAAGCTCGTGTACATTTCATACAGTCGCGGGTGAGATTTGCCACGATCGCCATGATTAATGACGGCTTCAGTGATAGTTTCAAGTGCGATTTTCTGCACGATCAAACTCCTTTTTAGTTACGTGATTAATGATGGTTGTTTTACGGCGACTATCTTGGCAGGGGTGTCCACTTTGAAAAGTCCGCAAGATGCGCCCAGTAGGCAGTCAATCCGATATAAGCAAAGATGAGAGCTGCCACACTTAACACAATTGCTCCAATAGTTCGCAAGAGCCGGGTTGATTTGAGAGAGAGGGTTGGTACAGAAAAAATTCCTCCTAAGCCAACGAGAATGAACCCAATTCCTGACAGCAAAGGAAGTTGTGTTATTCCCAGGTTTATGATGCGAAAGCCAATTAGAAGCGATACCAGTCCTGCAAAGAATCCATAAATGCCCAGGGTAAATAATTCCCAACCCATTGCCAGAGTTAGGGAAGTTCCTACAAACAAAATGCCAAACAGAACAGTTGTTTCACCATAGGCAACATTGAAACTACCAATAATGGGCCAGGTAAAAGTCATGTGTAAGCCAGTGACTAAAGCGATCGCGCCGACTACACCAAAACCAGGAATCCAGCGTTTCTGATTTGAAGTACCAAGACCAAAATACACATAGGCAGCTAACAGAGCGAGTCCAGCCGATAGATTAATCAGCATGAGTGTCAGGTAATCGATAAACATTAGACCTCCTGCAAATGTTCGGTTTTGTTAAGACTTAGACAAAAACTGAAGTATGCAATGCCTGTCGCATTGCTGTGTGTACCAGTTTTGGCTTCATAAATACTCTTTCACCACAGCACTAAAACGATAATGATCGAGAATCTCAAGTTTGTAGCGGGGCAGGCGAGGCTGTATCACCATCAGGTGAACATCGCCAATACGAAAGCGCTTGCCCAGCAATCTTCGCACTTATTAGACAGGGATGGGTTGCAGCCGTGATGCGAGAAATTGCGTGATGTGATTTGCGATCGCATCCCCATCTTCTTCCAGAGCAAAATGTCCGGTATCGAGTAAATGAAACTCAACGTCATTACCGAAGACTTCTACAACGTAGATGTCTGAGAAACAGGTGTTTCGTTGTCCTCATTCTTCAACATTCATTTGATTCAGAACAGTCAAGTTTGCTGAGTTAAGCTACAAGTTAGAGACGGTTGACAGCGCTAAAATCTTGATTCAGATTGCATTCGCTTGCGGTTGAAGCTTGAATGAAATTTGATACTGTGTCGCAAAGTTGTAGAAACTGAAAGGCTTTTGCGGTGCAATGACAAAGCAATTAAATGCGCTCCCACACCAACTCGAAAACCGCCTCAACACCATCACTCAAAACTGGCAACGTTTTCAGCGTCACTCGGCTCTCACTCAGAGTAAAAGTGCGAACTAACGTTGTACCGACCCGATTAGGAATTGATGCAATTTTGATCTGGTGAGTTACTGTGTTGCCACTCAACGTATAAGTTCCAGCGTAAGCATTGAATGTTGTAAATGCTTGAGCAAGCTCTTCCACGGGTAAAGATTGCATCTGGGGAGTCAGCGGTGATCTGACCTCCTGACTCAGCGGTGAGCGATCGCTCCTAGAAAACATCACCATCATGTGACCATCTGATGTGTAAGTGATGTAGCCAACCGGATGAGTTCCATACACGTCTGGAGTCACCGTTCCATCAGCGTAAATGGCAGTTGCAGAAATTAACTTCCAAATGCCAATTAGCAGATTGTTCTGGATTGATGGTGTAGACATAATGTGCAACCATTGCTTAATGATTCTCCGCTAGAGAGTAGTGGGTTTCAACACAAAATCAAACTCAGTCGTGTAAAACGGCTTACTTTGATTGTGTGCCTTGAATTCGTCTGGTGCTTCATGTTTTTGCAATTGAACGATCGCCGATTGAACTGCAAAGGTTGTATCTGAATCTAGGTGAGGATCGCCAGCAATAAAAATTTGTGTTGTCAGCGAAGTATACTCCGGAGCACTGAGTTTGAAATGGATGTGAGCCGCCCGCCAGGGATGCCGTCCCAAGAGTCGCAGCAATTCGCCAGATGGACCACTGCTTGGCACTTTGTAACCTAGTGGCACGACGGTTTCAAACATATACTTTCCACTCTTGTTCGTTTTGAAACGTCCGCGAAAATTCCCCAGCGGCACAGATGGATCTTGGATATCATATAATCCTTTGGAGTTGGGTTGCCAAACATCAATCAGAGCATTGGCGATCGGTTGACCGTTCAAATTTAAAACCCTGCCTGACAGGAAAAGTGAGTCTCCTTCTGCATCAATACCCAAGCGATCGCCCATCTGCCGTTCTGGTGCATTCGGCACATACAAAGGTCCTTCTAAATTGCTTTCTGTACCGCGATGCTTATCGTGCAGCAATTCTACCAACTCTGAAATCCCTAGTAGATCCGTTAACAGATGGATCTCTCCAGTGGGAATCTCTTGAGTGTGATGACTTGCCTGGTTGAGAAAATTACGTCCCTGCTGCAACTCTGATTCAGTTAGATTCACCTCACGCACAAAGTCATGCAAATGTCCAACCAAGCTCGTGTAAATGTCATAGAGTCGCGGGTGAGATTTGCCGCGATCGCCATGATTGATGACGGCTTCAGTGATAGTGTCAATTGTGATGCTCTGCACGATTAAACTCCTTTTTAGTTACGTGATTAATGATGGTTGTTTTACAGCTACTACCTTGACTTATAGTCTGTGTCCTAATCTAATTGGCTACAGCTATAGTCTGGTGACTTGATGCTTTCAAGACTCATCCTGACGATTTCGTGCGGCATACCAATCCATTCAAGAACGATGAGATCAGCCAGCGAACAGGCACCGGGCAGATGATAGAGTTTCATGGAATGTCCCTTATCGCGAAGAATGTGTTTTTGCTTCCTATCTGCTGTTTTCATAGTCTGAGTGTAATGACTCCTAATGCTCGGTTTCTTTCAGATTCTTAAGGTGTTTTGTCAGATTCTTGTGCAATCACCTTCAAGACGCAGCGTGGAACCGAGCGTTCTGTCGAGGAACGCGCGGATCAACGTTGCCACCTCCTCTGCATGAGTCTCCAGCGCGAAATGTCCGGCGTCGAGCAGGTGAATCTCTGCATTCGGGAGATCTCGCTGATAAGCGGCAGCACCAGCGGGCAGAAACGCCGGATCATGACGACCCCAGACGGCGAGAAGCGGCGGACGGTGCTCGCGAAAGTAGGACTGGAAGGCTGGATAGAGCGCGACGTTGTTGCGGTAGTCGAGGATCAGATCGAGCTGGATCTCCTCCGCGTCCGGCCGTCCCATGTAGGCGATGTCGAGTTCGTAGCCGTCGGGCGACAAAAGGGTTGGATCGGCTCCGGTACCATACTGCCAGTTCCGGATTGTGTCCGGTGCGAGCGAGGGTCGGCAGGCTTCCCGGTTCGCTGCGCTCGGTTCGCGCCAATAGGACTCCCACGAACCCCATTCGTCACTGAAACCCTCCAGGTAAGCGTTGCCGTTCTGCGAGACGATCGCAGATATCCGTTCAGGATGGCGCATCGCCAGACGCAGACCTACTGGCGCACCGTAGTCGAAGATGTAGAGTACGTATCGATCGAGCGACAAAGCATCGGTGAAGCCCTCGATCGGGTCGGTAAGGCGGTCGAACGTGTAGTCGAACGTCCCGCGTGACGGTGCCTTGGTCTGCCCAAAACCAGGTAGATCGGGCGCGATGAGCCGAAAGCGATCGGCAAGGAGAGGGATCAGGTCACGGAACATATGGCTAGCGGTTGGAAAGCCGTGCAACAGCAGTATTACTGGCGCATCGCTTGACCCCGCCTCACGGTAGAACACTTCGACATCGCCGACCTGTCGAAACCCGTAGCGTATTTTCATCGTACGATTCTCTCTGTTTTTGATTTTCTTCCGACCGAGCTTCGACGCTCAGATTTGGAATCTTGGACACCTTTGGCATACCCTACGATCGCCGCTCCTAAACCGCGAGAACCACCTGTTACCAGTGCAACTTTGCCTGCAAGTGTTGTCATCTCGCACTGTCGTTCGACTACTGCGCTACCAACCCACCACCACAAAGACTGCATCATTAGATCGCTCTGTAGACTTGATATGTAATTAACACGCATGACTTTCCCTACTCTCTTGGTCTATGAAACTAGACCAGCCACGATGCTTGTTCTGATGAAGATTGAATTACCTTAACTTAGACGAAATCTTCCATAATCAGAGAGTGATTTAAGCCGCCAGCAGCAAGGCTACCCTGAAAAACAGCAGCGGCGATCACTTGCAGGGGTGAAGTGATGTCACCTGCCGCATAAACACCTTTGACGCTAGTTTCGTTAAAAACATTAGTCGTCTTGATTAAATTGAATGAATTCAACTCACAGCCTAACTTTTCAGCTAGGTTTGAACGGAGTGTTTGCTTTGGTCGGATTAGTATTCCGCGACGCGCAATTTTCTCGTTTGTCTCAAAAACGATGTTTTCTAATTGTCCGTTATCGCCTTCAAGTCGGATGATTTTCTCTTCGCGAACAAGGATTTTGTGGTTTTCCAAGAGTGTCCTTTGATCAGCGGTTAGATCGGCTTTGCCATTGGTGCAGAGGACTAAATCAGCACTCCAATTTTTCAGCAATGCCGCCATTTCGATGCCCGTTTCGCCATTTCCAACAATGGCAAGCGGCTCGTCGCGCACTTCCCAGGCATGGCAATAGGGACAATGAAACACGCTTTTGCCCCAGAAATCACCAAAGTTTTCGAGAGCTGGAAATTCATCCATTACCCCGAAAGCCAGCAAAATTTTGCGCGTTTTTTTAATCGTGCCATCCTCAAACACAACTTCAAATTGATTGCCGGATGGGTTGATTTCCTTGACCCCGATCGCTTGAAATTCAACGCTTTTATAAGGTTTGAGTTGGTCGCGCCCGATGCTCAAAAGTTCATGTGGACTGATGCCATCGCGGGTGAAAAAACTGTGCGACTCGTGTGCGGGAGCGTTACGCGGATTCCCTTTGTCGCAGACTAACACGCGACGGCGACTTCTGCCTAAAAGCAGTGCCGCACTGAGTCCAGCGGAACCGCCACCGACAATGACGCACTCGTAAATCTCTTTGTTTTGGTTCATCATCTTTTTCTGTTCTCTAACTGGATAGACAGTCAGTTATATCTGTTTCGATTGCTGCTGGTGCAACGACATTGATGCGAATACCCGCTTTGGCATATTGGAGCGCAGCAGGTTTTGTCAAGCCTACTACCGCACAGATCAAACAGAGCGAAGCAACTTCAGCAACTCTTCCGCTGCGGGTTCCGAAGAAGCCGGATTCTGTCCGGTCACGAGCCTCCCGTCCACTTGGACATAGGGGACCCAGTTGGCGGTTTTACTGTAGATGCTACCCCGTTCCTTTAGCCGGTCTTCCAACAAGAAAGGCACGACCGTGGTCAAGCCCACCGCTTCTTCTTCTGCATTCGTGAACCCGGTCACGTGCTTGCCTTTGATTAGATACTCGCCGTCCTTTCCGCGCACATTGATCAACGCCACCGGCGCGTGACACACTGCACCGACTGGCTTGTCGGCCTTCACGAAGGCTTCGATCAGTGCGATGGATGTCGCGTTGTCGGGCATGTCCCACATCGGGCCATGTCCGCCGGGGTAGAAAACTGCGTCGAAATCGTCTGCGGACACGTCGGCTAGCTTTTTCGTGTTGGCAAGTTCAGCCTGCGCTGCGGTGTCTGTGCGGAAGCGCTTCGTTAATTCGGTCTGGAACTCGGATACCTCGCTTTTCGGATCGAGCGGCGGCAGACCGCCCTTCGGTGAGGCCACCGCGATCGCTGCTCCCGCATCCTTCAGCACGTAATAGGGAGCAGCAAACTCTTCCAGCCAGAAACCAGTTTTCTTTCCGGTATCGCCAAGTTGGTCATGAGACGTGAGAACAATGAGAATCTTCATAGCAAACCTCCTTTTTAAGAACTCAAACACGAACCTTCTCGCTGCATAAAACCTAATTCGCCTTCAGTGTTGGTGTGAGAACATATCGGTGTCGATCGCGACTTGGATGCAACGTTTCGCACTGTTGATCGACTACTGCGCTACATACCCGCCATCTACCATCAACGTTTCACCTGTTACGAACGATGCCAGGTCAGATGATAAAAACAGGACTGCATTTGCAACTTCAAGCGGTGTTCCAACCCGTCCGATCGGGTGAAGTCCTGCCATGTAAGCTTTGGCTTCATCCTGCCCACCTGTAGCTGCTTCAAACATGTCTGTTTCGATAGCTGCTGGTGCAACGACATTGATGCGAATCCCCGCTTTGGCATATTGGAGCGCAGCAGCTTTTGTTAAGCCGACTACCGCATGTTTACTCGCGGTGTAGAGGGGTACGCTAGGAAGTGCAACTACTCCATTTGCAGATGCCGTATTGACGATTGAACCACTTCCCTGCTTCAACATCTGAGCGATTTCATATTTCATCGACAACCAAACGCCTTTGACATTGACGTTCATAATGCGATCGTATTCAGCTTCTGTTTGCTCAATCAATGAGGGATTTTCGCCGACAGTTCCTGCATTGTTAAAGGCAATATCTAACCGACCAAAAACGCTAACCGCTTTATCAACCATTGCTTGAACATCGGCTTCTTTCGTAACATCTGCTTGTACAAAAATCGCCTCTTGGCCAGCTTCCTCGATCAATCGAATCGTTTCTTCCCCTTCATCCATTCGACGACCAACTACCACCACCTTTGCTTGGTGTTTGGCATAAGCGATCGCGGTTGCACGACCAATTCCTGATGTTCCGCCAGTCACTAAAGCCACTTTATCTTGCAGTATCATCCTGTTTCTCCTGTTTCAATCAATATTGACTTTCAAAAATTGAACTCCGATCGCATCTCAGCCCATGCCAGCGATTGCCATCACCGGGATAGTGAGCAGGTTGAAAACGACGTGAACGACGACAGCGGGTCAGACCGAGGTTTTGATGACGAAAGCCCTTAACTCGACCATCTTGTCGCCGCGAAAGCGCCAGACATCGCAGTACGAGTAATGAGCCGCCTTCCCGTCTTCGTCCTTCAGTGTGATGTCGCCGAGTGCCGTGACGAAATCACCCTCAGCGATTAAGTTGGTGACCGTAAACTTTGGCGGCTCTATGTATGTCTCTGCCATATATTGGCGAACGGCTTCTTTTCCGTTGAGGGTCTTGTCGCCTACAAACGTCCATTGCGTGTCGTCGGTGCAGAATGACAAGAATCCTTCATAGTTGCCTGCTGCGTTCGCCGCATTTGCCGCTTCTAAGACAGCTTTATTGTTCTCTGACATCTGAATCTCTCCTCTGTTCAAGTGGATGCTTTAACGGAACGGTCTCTCTACCAGCGCATTCTTCTCCTCAGCGTAGTCAGCGAGCGCCCGCCATCATCTGCCGCTAGCAACCTTTCGTACTCAACTAACTATCTTTGTATGGTTGGCGTGCAACGGGATTGTTATGCAAGTTCCAATCAATGTTGACCTTCAGCACACAGTCAAACTCCGATCCGTTTAGCAATTACCAACGCCGTAAAGCTGGTCTAACTTTCTGTAAACTTCAGCACAATTTTGCCCCGTGTTCCTCCCTGCTCTATACGCTGATGTGCCAGAACGACCTGATCCCAAGAAAATACTGAATCAATCACTGGGCGAAGCTGATGACGCTCGATGAGTTTTGTCAAAGCCTCTAATTTTGCTCGGTACTGGGGTGAAAAAACAAAATGAATCGTCAGATTCTTACCCCATGCTTCAAGAAGCGATTGCGGTATTGCAATGTCTACAATGCTTGTAAGCCTACCAAAGGGACGAATAATTTCTAGACTACGCTGAATTGTTTCTTGGCCGATCGTATCTAGAACTAAATCCACACCCAGTCCATTTGTTTCTTGACGAATGACTTCTACGTAATCTTCATTTTTGTAATCAATCACCCGATCGGCGCCCAGTTCGGTCACGAAATCTCGGTTTCTAGAACTACACGTCGCAAAGACGTATGCCCCTATCGCTTTGGCGAGTTGAACTGCGATCGAACCCACTCCACCCGCACCCGCATGGATGAGAACTGTTTCACCAACTTGTAGATTGCCCCTAGTCACTAGACAATCCCAAGCAGTTCCGCCTGCAAGCGGCAAAGAAGCTGCTTCAATGTGCGATAGATTTGCAGGCTTCAATGCAACAATCGCTGCATCAGCCACATGATACTGAGCGTAGCTACCGAATTCTCCAAAAATTTGCGGCGAGTAATATACGTTGTCTCCCACCTTGAAATCAGTCACAGCTTCGCCAATTGCCTCAATCACTCCTGAAACATCGACTCCAAGGATGGCAGGTAGTTGAACCAGTTCCTTGTAATCACCACGACGAGTTTGGTAATCGACCGGGTTAATCGAGGTTGCACAAACTCTGACTAACACCTGATTCGCTTTCAATGTTGGTATGGGAATAGTTTGAATCTCAAACTTCTCAGCATCACCAAACGCAGTTAATACGGCTGCCTTCATAGATTCCATCTGTGCCAACCCTCCTTTTGGAATAAACAGTGATGGGATTTCGATATCACTCAGCGGAAGTAACTCCCTAACTTCGCAGTAGCCCGTTGCCGCTTGTGCAAAACTCACGGAACAATTGCCGTAACGCGGATTTCAATCCGCATCGTTGGCAGTCCAAGCGCCGCGACTCCTACCTGTGTCCAAATAGGAGCATGATTGGGCATGTAATGGCGATATAGCCTGACCATCACCTCGTTAACCTCCGGGGGAAACCCGCCAACATGGTAGGAATTAACGTGGACGACATGCTCCCAACCCGCTCCAGCAGTTGCTAAGGTTCGCTCCACATTCCGAAATGCTTGAGTAATCTCCTCCGCAAGCGATTCGGGAATTTGCAGATTGTCATCCCAGCCACCTTGTCCAGATATTTCTACGCGATCGCCAATTTTTACCGCTTGCGAGTAATGCAAGTTATTCAGCATATATTCCCCATAGCCGGGGGTAACAAAAAACTTGGGCTTATTCATGGTGTTCCTATTTCCTTCGCGTCTGTCAGAGAAGACTACTTTGCACCCACCGCACCAAATGCGATCGCAAACCTGTTTCAATGTCATTCCAGTCAATCGCTGAGAAACTTTTAGACCTGCGATCGCTGATCTAAGCATTGATGGAAAGCTTGTTCTAACCTTTAGTCGCGATCGCTGGCACGATCGAGCAGTGCGTTTGAGGGCAAGCCCGGATCAAGTACCTTGCGTGCACTGTCAACCCCTACAACGGGCAGCGTCACCGGATCGAGCATGCCGAGTTGAACCAATACAGTCGCCTGATCCCAGTAGAGGTGTTCATGGGCTAACTTGCCGTCACGGAACCGAATAATCGCGACCACTGGCACTTCAACCTGTTTCCCGGTCGGAGCAATGCCGGGTAGCATCCAGTCCATCTGGATGGTATGAGTGAACTTAACCAGCATTTCATCGACGAGTTGATTGGTTCCGATTGTGCGCGAGACCGGAGCCAGTTCTATATCCGGCGGCATCTGTGGAATGAAGTACTTGGAATAAAACTCACGCAGTGCCGGTTTCCCTACTCCCCCAGTCATTACCGGAATGTGATTCACGTAAGCGTCGTCAACCATTGTAGCGAGAGCATCTTCAGGGCTGTGAGTACCAAACTCGTGCCCGATATGCTCTTCCCAGACCGCTTGTAAAGCTTCCTGAGCAGGTGTCAGGTTGGGAGTTGCCTGTACATTTGCTTGTTTGTCTACAGTTTGCTCTTTGACCACCTTAGATTCTCCTAGTTTGTTCTATCTCAACTGTATTGATTCCAATGCTTAATTTCTTTCAGATTCTTATTTCATTCGCGATCGTTGCCGAATTCTTTGTTTACTCACGCGATTGAAGTGAAGCCTGCTTGATATCTATAACGAGCTCGGTTACTTGACGTTGAGCCTCTTCACTCAGCGAGTCAAACTCGTCCAGGAAAAATTGCCGTTCTAGCGTCAACTTCCGGGCATTGAGTAGCCCTTCAATTTGCCAATCTCGATCGCGTTTCATCACGACGAATAGCTGCATCGAATCTCGTGACCTGTATATAGAACGATGGTTAGGTGTCTACGATCGTGAGCATATTTTAATTGTTCAAGAGTGGCGACATTCGCATTCCAATCAGTTCAATGGAGCGCATCAGTTGGGCGTGATTCATCTGCGCGTTGTCCATTTGAAACGTTACTCTCGAAATGCCGCCGAGCGATTCGCTGTGACGGCGGATTTTCTCCGCCACTTCTTCGGGACTGCCGACGAGTAACGCGCCGGTTGTGCCGCGCTGCGCGTCAAAAGCGGCGCGCGTAACAGGCGGCCAGCCTCTCTCTTTGCCGATTTTAGTGAAAGTTTCGGCGTAGCCTGGAAAGAACTCTTCAATGGCTTGCTCGGTCGTGTCGGCGACATAACCGATTGAATGCAATGCAACTTTCAATGCTTCGGGCGCGTGTCCGGCGCGCGCTCCGGCATCGCGGTATAAATCGACGAGCGAGCGAAAGCGATGCGTTTCGCCACCGATAATGGCGATCACGAGCGGCAGTCCAAGCATTCCGGCGCGGCGGAAAGACTGCGGCGTACCGCCGACCCCGATCCAGATGGGAAACGGCTTTTGCAGCGGACGCGGATAAATCGCTTGGTTTTCCAGCGCGGGGCGAAATTTGCCCGACCAATCGATCGTTTCATTGTCCCGAATTTTGAGCAAGAGTTCGAGCTTTTCAGCGAAAATCTCGTCGTAATCGCCCAGACTAAATCCGAATAGCGGAAAGGCTTCGGTGAACGAGCCCCGCCCAACCACCATTTCGGCGCGACCTTTTGAAATCAAATCGAGGGTGGCGAATTGTTGAAACACGCGCACCGGGTCAGCCGCGCTCAGCACCGTAACCGCGCTGGTTAGACGGATGCGCTCGGTGCGTGCGGCGGCAGCGGCGAGAATAACCGCGTTTGCCGAATCTAAAAATTCATGGCGATGATGCTCGCCGATACCGAAGATATCCAAGCCGGAACGATCCGCCTGCTCTATTCTCTCCAGCAGTTCGGCGACAGACTGCGCGGCATCCGCCGTTTCACCATTCTCACTCGTTCCAACCGAGGCAAAACTGTCAATTCCAACTTCCATATCATTTCCCAAGCGTTTTGCAAATGAAATTGACTTGATTCAAAACAGTAGAAAGCCTTGCTGTACGAGTTAAGCTGCTGTTCTCTCGCTCAGCAAAGAACGCCTAACCGTCGTCAGCTCAGAGGGGGCGCGCTACTATCGCGATCTGAATTATCAGGGAGCGGAATGAATTCAGTTTCACCGGGAACCGCCGGGAAGCGGCGGTCTTGCCAATCTCGTTTTGCCTGCTCGATACGCGCGGAGCGGCTCGACACAAAGTTCCAGTACTTTGTGCGATCGCCCACTGGTGCCCCGCCGATAATCATTGCTTTTGCCTCAGCCTCCGCCCGGATATCTACTGATTCATCCGGCGCTAAAACGGCTAGACAATATGGCTCTAACGGCTCTCCATTTACGAACAGACCGGATGTGACGCTATAAACGGCCCTTTCTAAACCTTCTGTTGGCGCTAGCTGAAATTGACTACCCTCTGTGAAAACAAGCGCTAGGTAAAGAGTAGCAGAGTAGGTTTTAACGGGTGATTGGTGAGACTGGTAGCTACCGGCGATCAAGGTCGCGCTGGTGCCTGTTTGAATCCACCTCGGTAAATCAGTCGCCGGATAATGTGAAAAGCTGGGTTCAACTTCTTCAGCGGTTTCGGGGAGGGCAATCCAGGTCTGAATGCCGTGAAGAGTAGATTCTTTCTCTCTAAAGCTCTCAGGCGATCGCTCAGAATGAACAATACCTTTGCCCGCTGTCATCCAGTTCACCTCGCCCGGAAAAATCTCTTGTACTGTCCCTAGACTATCTCTATGCAGAAGGCTTCCTTCAAACAAATAGGTAACCGTCGCTAAATTGATGTGGGGATGAGGTCTAACATCGACGCCTTTTCCAGCCGGGAAAATAGCTGGCCCTAAGTGATCGAAGAAAATGAAAGGGCCAACCATTTTTAAGGTTTCACTCGGTAAGACGCGCTGTACGCTAAACCCACCTAAGTCGTGCTTTTCAGGCGTGATTAATTGCTGAATACTCATTTTTGTACGATCCCTTCTTGGTTGACGTTGTGGACGAAGATACAACCTTAGTTCTGTTTCTGCTTCAGATTCTTGCCTAACTCAATGTCAATGTAATGAGTTCCAAGGCTCGATTTCTTTCAGATTCTTATGGCGTTAACGAATCTGCTTGGGGGTCTTCCCTGTGAATCGCTTGAAGTGCTGCGTCAAATGGCTTTGGCTGGAGAAGCCGACTTGCAGGGCAATGTCCGCGATCGCCAAATCTGTTTTCGACAGCATCAATTTCGCCTGTTCCACGCGCTGTTGAATCACGTACTGACGAGGAGAAATTCCCATTGTTTGCTTAAATAAACTCGCAAAGTAAGTTGGGCTAATATTGATTACTTCTGCAAGCTCAGTCAGTAACAAATCTCGATCAAGGTGAGTACGAATATACCCGAGTACTGGCTGTAATCGCCTATGCGTTAAGCCTTTGTGCTTGGCTTTAAGGGTTGGCGTTGTAATTGTTAGCATGGTTCAAAGATTGGCAATTTGCTCAACAAAACAGACAAAAGCTAGCCATCGCGCATTCGATCACTGCAATATTTTGCATTGCCGATCGACTACTGCGCTGCATACCCACCATCTATCATCAACGTTTCACCTGTTATGAACGATGCCATGTCAGATGATAAAAACAGGACTGCATTTGCAACTTCAAGCGGTGTGCCAACTCGTCCGATCGGGTGAAGTCCTGTCAAGTAAGCTTTAGCTTCATCTGTAACTGCTTCAAACATATCTGTTTGGATTGCCCCTGGTGCAACGACATTGATGCGAATACCCGCTTTGGCATATTGGAGCGCAGCAGCTTCAAACATATCTGTTTTGATTGACCCTGGTGCAACGGCATTGATGCGAATACCCGCTTTGGCATATTGGAGCGCAGCAGCTTTTGTTAAGCCTACTACCGCATGTTTACTCGCGGTGTAGAGGAGTATGTTAGGAAGTGCAATGACTCCAACCGCAGATGCCATATTGACGATCGAACCACTTCCCTGTTTCAACATCTGAGCAATTTCATATTTCATCGACAACCAAACACCTTTGACATTGACATTCATAGTGCGGTCATATTCAGCTTCTGTTTGCTCAATCAATGAGGGGTTTTCGCCGCCCATTCCTGCATTATTAAAGGCAATATCCAACCCATCAAAAACGTCAACCGTTTTATCAACCATTGTTTTAACATCGGCTTCTTTCGTGACATCTGCTTGCACAAAAATCGCCTCTCCGTCAGCTTTCTTAATCAATCGAACCGTTTCTTCACCTTCATCAATTCGACGACCAACTACTACCACCTTTGCTTGTTGTTGGGCATAAGCGATCGCCGTTGCTCTGCCGATTCCCGATGTACCACCAGTGACTAACGCCACTTTATCTTGCAGTATCATTCTGTTTCTCCCGTTTCAATTTCGTCAGTTTGTATCGGGTAAATTTGTCTTAGCAACTCAGTGACTTCTTGCGCGATCGCCATCAGGGCATGATTGACTGAGGAGTCCTGAAGAGAATCAGTCTGAGGTGTACCTTCATGCCCAGAATTATTCTTGCCTTGTACTAGTAAACGTGTCATAGAATTATCCTCAATGAAATACTGATTTGTAATTCACTAAATCCATACGCAGGAATTCAGTTTTTGGCATGGTTCAAAAAGCGGTAATTTTGTTCAGCAGAATAGGCAAAATCTAGCCATCAAAATTAGATGGCTTACAGCACTTACAGGCAAGTCAGATATGAATTGAGAGCAAAGATCGGGGAACTTAATGACTTGCAGTAATCATGGCAGCCATCAACTCCGTCGTGTTCCAGCGCTCGGTATACCGAATTCCATTGATAAACAGGGCTGGGGCAGTCGTTACTCCACTCTCTATTCCGCCTTCGATATCTTCGTTGATGCGATCGACATGCACTTGTTTAGACAACTCTTTGAGAAATTGAGGAATGTCAAGCCCTAAATCATTGGCGTACTCGACAAGATAACCGTTCTCCAACCTTTGTTGATGGTCAAATAAGGTATCGCTCATTAACCAAAACTTTCCTTGGGCGGCGGCTGCTTCGGCGGCTTCGGCTGCCCGTTGAGCATGGGGATGAATCTGTGTTTGTGGAAAATGACGGAAGATGAAGCATAAATAATCTTCTCCAAAAGCAGCACTAAGCTCTCGTTTGATCGCTTTAATCAGCTTGTAAACGTCCGCACTTCTAGGGCATTGATAATCTCCGTACATCACCAGCACTACCTTGGCACTCAGAATACCTTGAATCCAATCTTGAGTTGAAGGTGGTACAAGTAAAGACCTGTGGCTACGATCGTCGCTCATCTTTTTACATCTGCATCAAGCATAGAACCATGCAATTTACTTGCTCGATCCATTTGCATGACTGTTTGCATAAATTCAATATAGGAGATCGCCTTCAAGCTGTCGTCTATAGTGAGTTAAAAGTTTGACAGTAGAAATTGATAGAGTAATCGTTCCATCGCAAAGTAGAAGGCCGGCTCTAACTTAAGTTAGACTCTCAACTCGATCGAAAGTACACCCTACAAACTGACAATGCCGCGCTTAACGGCAACAATCACCGCTTGAGTGCGATCGCTCACATCCAACTTATTCAAAATCCGATTGACATGGGATTTAACAGTACCTTCACCGATGCTCAAAGCAGCCGCAATCTCAGCGTTACTCATCCCCTGTGCCAGCGAGCGGAGTACTTGTAGTTCTCTTTCACTCAGTTCTGGATTGCTGAGGCGCTGTACCAACTTTGCTCCCACATCGGGCGGAATATACTTCTGGCCCCGATGAACGGTACGAATCGCATTCAGAAGCTCGTCAGGTTCAGTTTCTTTCAATAGATATCCTTTTGCGCCTGCCTGCAATCCCCGGTAAATATCTTCGTCACTATCATACGTGGTCAGTACAATAATTCGAGCAGATTTAACGCTCGCACAAATTGCACCAATGGCGGCAACTCCTTCCACTTCAGGCATTCGCAGATCCATTAGCGTTACATCTGGTTGGTGTTCCCGAAAGGCGGCGATCGCCTGTTCCCCATTTTCGGCTTGTGCAATCACCTGCATATCTGGGTCACGGTTAATAATCGTGGCTAATCCTTGCCGAAAAATGGCGTGATCGTCCGCAATCAGAACCCGAATGGTCGTAGCTTGGCTCATTGTAATGCTCACTCAAAGGTTGACGGTGACAATAATTTCTGTTCCTTGTCCAGGTTGACTCCTAATCGTGAGTTGTGCGCCGATGCGCTCAGCCCGTTCGCTCATGCCGAGTAAGCCAAAACCCTCAGAGGCTGAAATACTGCCAACTCCAAAGCCCTGTCCATTGTCTCTCACGCGCAAGCAAAACCGATCGCGATCGTAGACTAGCTCCACTCGAATTTCGTCAGCATTGGCGTATCTAATCGCATTAGTTAATGCTTCCTGCCCAATCCGTAGTAAGTTATTCTCGACTTCAGTGGGTAGAGAATACACTGCACCCTCAATCTCATAATATAGAGTGACATCCATTGCGGCAGTTCTGATTTGAGCGATGAGACGATGTAGAGCGCTCTGTAGACTGCCCTCCTCCAAAAGCTGGGGACGGAGTGCCACGACCGATCGCCGCGCTTCAGTCAGTCCAGTTCGCGCCAATTCTTTGATCAGATCCAGGTGTGCCTGAGCTGCTTCTAAATCGTCCGTTAGCACCTGGTTTGCAGCTCCCACCTGAGCCAGAATGCCTGTAAACGCCTGAGCGAGTGTGTCGTGAATTTCGCGTGCCATGCGGTTGCGCTCCTCTAAAATTGAGGCTTCTTCTGCTTGCTTCAGCGCCGTAATATCTCGCACTAACCAAATCACCCGATCGTGCCGAACCGGGGCAATGCGAACCGAAAACCACATTTCTCGTCCAGCTATCCAGTGGCTGTATTCAATGGTAAGGATTTGCTGGGTTCTCAGCACCTGCTGCATGCAACTCAGGAATTCATCGGCTTTTTCCTTGGCAAGGAGTTGATGCAGTGTTTTACCAATCTGCTCCTCGATTGGTCTACATGACTGATTGGGATCTCTCTCGACTGCATCGAGTACTTGCCCTTCAGCAGTTAGTACATACAGCGGATCGGGAATTGCCTCAATGAGAGTCCGTAGCTTTGACTCTGAGGCTTGTAGGGCTTCTTCTGCTCGTTTGCGATCGCTAATATCCGTAACAACTCCCAACGCTCGGATGGGTTCACCGGATTCATTCCAGGTAACAATTTTGCCGACAGCAAAAACCCATTTCCACTGACCATCCTGGGTACGATGGCGATACTCTGCTTGATAGCTGGGGACTTCTCCAGTAATACAAGCATCGTAAGCTGCAACCACTGATTCTCTGTCGTCAGGATGCAAACTCTGAATCCAACTAGATTTGGTCGTGTGAAATGTTGCTGGATCGTAGCCCAGCATTAAAGCGTATTCTGGGTTAACCACAACTTCTTCAGTTTCAATGTTGAGATCGTAGAGTCCTTGATTTGAAGCGGTTAATGCTAAGCGTAGTCGTTCTTCACTCGTTTGTAGAGCGGCTTCTGCTTGTTTGCGATCGCTAATATCCGCAATCACCCCTTCAATGTAGTCATCGTCTGCATTCAGATAAGCAGAGAAAAGTCCCCAAAACACTGTCCCATCTCGTTTTCGCCCCTGTGCTTCATAGCTTCGCACTTCCCGATCCCGCTTCAGCACCTCAAGGAATTGTTGGCGATCGCTGGGATTTACATAGTAGTCTGTGGCGTGTTCAAGCCCAATCATCTCCTCTGATGAATCAAAGCCAAGCAGATTGGCATAGCATTGATTGGCATCGAGAAGTAATCCATCCGAGAGGCGGGTACGGAAGATGCCAACCTGTGAGTTTTCAAAAATAGTTCTGAACTTAACTTCACTGCGTTGTAATGCCTCTTCTGCTTGTCTACGCTGGGTGGTGTCCATTCCAACCGATAAGATTTCAACGAACTCTCCCTGGTCATTGAAGATGGCTTGATTAGACCAGGCAAGCCAAACTCGCCGACCGTCTCGACACAGGTTTTCACTCTCGCCTTTCGGGTACAATTGGGGATTCCGAAGTAAATCATGGATAAAGGGTTTGACATCGCGTCCAGAGGTTTCGATGTCTGGAATGATTGTTTCAAATAGGGTTCGCCCTAAAAGCTCGTGTTCTTGATAGCCCAGAAGTTTCACCCCATAATCGTTTATGTAATGAATCCGTCCTTGCGTGTCATAGCGAAGGATGACTGAATTCGCGGTTTGTAGCAGGTTGCGGTAATTAGCCTCACTTTGTCGTAACGCAGCAGTTCGTTCTGCGACCTGTTGCTCTAAAGTGCAGTTGTAGTCGGCTAGGAGTTTCTCGGCTTGTTTGCGCTCTGTAATGTCCTGAAAAGTAGCGATCGCATAAGTGATATTGCCCTGTCGATCAAAAACTGGCGTTCCCCGTGCCTCAAGTAGAATTGTGACATTATCTCGACGAATTTCTATATCTTCAGTCCTGATGCGTTCGCCTCTTAATGCCCGCACAATAGGCAAGCTCTCCGCTGGATAGATTTGATCCGTTCCCGCTACATAAAGCTGATAAGCCTCTGAGATCTGCTCTGGTGCTATGGAAGGATCAGTTTCTTTGCCCACGAGTTGATTGCCGCATTGGTTGGCATAGTAAGGGCAACCCTTCGCATCCACGATCGCAATTCCCACCGGAATCGCTTCAAGGAACTGGGTGATCTTGCTTTCTTTAGCCTGCAGTTCTGAGTAAAGGTTGGCATTCTCGATGGCGATCGCTGCTTGAGTCGATAATAGCTGTAAGACCTGCGATCGCTCTGGTGTAAATACTCTAGCTGCTAACCGATTTTCCAAATACAATACACCGACCAGCTTGGCTTGATTCAGCAGCGGCAAACAGAAAACAGATTGAGGCTGATTCTGTTGAATGTATGGCTCATTAATAAAAGCACCTTCACGAGTCGCATCATTTAAGGTGACAGGCTTCAGAGTCCGAATCACATATTGAATGATTGATTCTGGCAATTGATCGGCAATTGGAATAGACTGTAACACCTGAGTCGCACAAGCATTCTCATCGGCATTGAGTTCACAAGCCGCTTCAATCAACCATTCTCCTGACTTTTCTAAAATCAGATATCCGGTTTGTGCGCCAGCATTCTCAATTAAAGTTTGCATCAGCGATCGCAGCAATTGCTTCAGTTCAATTTCTCGTGAAATTGCCTGTGAAGCTTTCATCACTGCTGCCAAATCGAAAGCGGTATGGAAGGAATTAGAGATAGTTTCAGCAGTAATAGGAATTGATGTGGAAGCGGCTCTAGACGACTGAGAAAAGAACTGTGGATAGCGAGTTTCTAAGTCTTTAACTTTAGCGATTGCGCCCCAGCGATCGTAGCAATAGTGCGCCTCTTTCATGTAGGTTTGAGCAATTTTTTCTCGACCTCGCGCTAGATAATGTTTAGCCGCTAATTCATAAGCGAGTGCTTCTTCCTGAATATACTCATTTTCAGCAGCACCTGCGATCGCTTGTTCATAGAACTCTTCAGCCTCAAGAAACTGCCCTAAAACTCGCGCTTTCTCTGCCTCGACCAGATGAAATTTATGGAGATAATTCATCGGGGCATGACTCGCCCATTTTTGCATCTTTTCTTGGTGGGTGTTAAAAGAGTTTAGCCAAGCTGATTTTTCAGAGTTTGAAGCATCGAGCAATAGGCTCAAAAGCGCCAGCGAATGATAGAAACAGAATACCGGTAAAACTCCTATTGCCCTCGCTTCTTCAAAATGTTGCCTTGCCAAAATGGCAGTCTGTACAGCTTGATGATATTCTTCAAATAGATAAAATAGTATGACTTTGTGCAGATATAGCATTTGAATTGCAGTTCCATCTTTAACTGCAATAGCGTGTGATAACGCCTCCTCTTCATTAAACACCCGACCAACTAAGCGACTGGGATTCTCAGACCTATCTAACAAATTAAGAATGGTCTGCCACACCATTGCAATCCAAGTTGAGGGACTTTCCCGTCTGATTCGATCAACCGCTTTGCTGTAGGTTGCCGTTTTCTGTTCCAGTTGGGTGAGTTCCTCACCGACAAAAAACGAGTGGTAGCACACCTCATATGCAGCATAACCAGCAGATTCAAAGTCTCCGGTTTCCACTCCTTCCTGATAAACCTCAACCAGCAGTGGTATCGTCTCCTTAAGATGTACTTTCCATTGCATAATCTGGTCACTAAATACGTGTAATGCTTTAGCCTTGCCTTTTTTGGTATTCAATCGTTCTGCCAAGGTAAGAGCCAATTGACCAAATTTATAGCCGAGTTCAATATCTTGAACAACTCCACATAGAACCAACCCGTAGCAGGCATAATACAGTGATGACCAGATAGCATTCCCGTAGTTGATTGATAAATTTACCGTTTTGAACGTAATCAGTATCCACAGTGCTGGTGATACTATGAATGCAGCAGACCCTATATTCGCTAGGATTGACATTGCTGCTAGCGGTTCTGGTGCAGTCATCTCTGGTAAATTAATCAAGTCTTCAATTTCTCGTTCAGTAAGTAGTGCAGCCGTTGACTCCAATCCGCCTCGAATATCTAACTCACTTGGATTTTCTGGTAAAATCACTCCCAGGAGCTTCAACACTTCCCAGCCAATTTTGAGTGCTTCTTTCAGGTTGCCCTGTGACAAATATCTTTGAATGCTGCTATCGTAAACTTGCACTTTGTCAACCACTGTTTTGGCACGAGCGAGTACCACTTCTACCAACTGTTCCATCTCATCAAAGCGACCCTGGAGATACGCCGCTTCTGCTGCTTCTGAGTACAGCGCTAAGGTCAGATAATACTCACTCTTCCAACTCTCTGAATTGAGGAGTTTAAGCCCTGTAGTGAAATACTTAAAAGCTGCTTCATAAGCCGTTGCTGCCTTTGCTTTCTGACCTGCCATTAAATTCAATCTGGCAATTTCAGTTCGTTCTGATCGAGCAGTGACTAGCTCAATTCCTTGATTGAAATGATCGATGACTTCAAACAACCGATCGGATCGTTGCTCTGGTGAAGTTTTGTCGAGCAAATTACGACCGATTTGGAGATGAACCACTTGTTTCTGCGATTCATCAATCAAAGCATAAGCCGCTTGCTGAACGCGATCGTGCAGAAACTTATACTCTTGAACTAACAAATCTTCGTCCAATTCAGACAGAGGTTGAATTAATTCCGATTTTATTGCTGCTAGTAGATCCTGAAAAATTGATTTCGGTGATTTTTCACAAACGATCGCCAACGTTTCTAAATCAAACTCAGACCCAACACAAGCAGCGATGGAGAGAACTTGCTGTGTTGCTTCCGGCAATTTCTGCAACTGACGCAACAACAACTCCACCACATTAGCAGTGATATCTTGAGCTTCAATCTCAGCTAGGTTCCACTGCCAACTCAACTGTTGAGGATCAAAGGTCAACAGGTTTTCGCCATACAGCAGCTTCAAAAATTCACCAACAAAGAAAGGATTGCCCTCGGTTTTACGCAACACGACTTGGGCTAAGGAACGAACGGTATCAGGATTGCGATGTAATGTCTCAGCTACCAGTTGAGTCAACGATTCCAATGTTAAAGGAGTCAGGGTGATTTCTTGAAGCGCTGCACCCTGATTTCGCAAGCTCTCCAGCATCAAAATTAATGAATGCGTTGGAGACACTTCACGATCTCGATAGGCTCCGATCAAAAACAGGGATTGAGTTTGCTCGTCAAGCAATATGAGTTCAATTAACTTCAACGTCGCAGAATCAATCCACTGTAGATCGTCTAAAAAGATGACTAGGGGATGCTCTTTTGCACAAAACGCCCGCACAAACCTTTGAAACGTGAGATTGAAGCGATTCTGTGCTTCTGTTGCTCCAACTTCGAGCACAGGTGGCTGCTTGCCAATAATGAACTCAACTTCGGGAATGACATCTATGATAATTTGTCCGTTGCTTCCCAAAGCACTGAGTAAACGCGATCGCCATACTTCCACCTGTTCATTGGGTTCACCCAACAGTTGCTGCACCAACTTTTGCAGAGCATCGACGATCGCGCTGTAGGGAATATTGCGCTGGAATTGGTCAAATTTACCCCAGATAAAATAGCCGTGCTTTGCGGTGATCGGTTTAAAGAGTTCCTGTACCAATGCTGTTTTACCAACGCCAGCGTAACCAGAGACCAGCATTATTTCACGGACTCCCTTACTCCCTGCCACTCTGTCAAACGCCACCCATAATGCTGAAATCTCCGCTTCTCGCCCATACAGTTTTTGAGGAATGCAGAACTGCTCGGAAACATCTTGCAGTCCCAACGATATGGCGTTAATCTGACCCATTTCCGCCAGTTGTTGGGCACAGCGCTCTAGATCTGCTTTGATGCCCCAGGCACTTTGATAACGATCCTCTGCATTTTTTGCCATCAGTTTCAAAATCAGGTTTGAAACAGGTTGGGGAATCGTGGCATTCAATTCGTGCGGGGGAATCGGCGGTGTAGCAATGTGACAGTGAACTAGTTCCAGGAGATCACTGGTGGGAAACGGCAATTGTCCCGTCAACAGTTTGTAGAAGGTTGCACCCAGTGAATAAAAGTCGGTGCGATAGTCGAGCATCCGGTTCATTCGTCCGGTTTGCTCTGGCGACAAATAGGCGGGGGTTCCTTCTAGAAGATGGAGACTTTTGAATGTGGGATTGGTACGACTGAAGCGAGTGGCAATGCCAAAATCAATGATTTTGACAACGCCAGTCCTGGGATTAAAGACAATGTTGCCAGGATTAATATCTTTATGGATGACATGAGCCGCATGGATTTTGCCTAGAGTATCAGTAATGGCGATCGCCATATTCAAAAAAACCGACAACGGCATGGGAGAGAAGTCTAATTGTTGCCGCATCCAGCATTCTAAAGACTCTCCACCAAAGTCTTCCAAAAGAAGAACCAGCGTGCGCTGGTAGTCTTGTTGGCTGTATGCCTTGACTACGCCTTCTAGGTTGAGAAAACGAGTAATTTCATACTCCTGCCGATAGCGAGTTAATTCATGAGGAGAGGGATAATCCTGCTTGAGAACTTTGGCAATCACTGCACAATTATCTTGCTCTCTGATGCCCCGATACACTAAAGAAACTAAGCTCTGATAGATTTTGCTGTGGATAGTAATTCCAGGCAGGGTAATCATTGAATGCTCCCTCGATAAAGGACTGTCATCCGTTTCCCAAAGTATATCGCTTGCCTAACTCCAGAATATAAAGCTCCTTGTGTAGATATTTATATCTTGACTTTTGACACTCCCCTGCTATCAAGGCGAGGGGATTCTTTGTTCACGGACTCAACTTGCTTGCGACTGGATTTCTCCAGCCAAAGTAGAGGTCGAATCTCCCAAAGCGTTCGGGTCTTTGACCCAAGTTCCGGTATGCCCTACCGTACTCAAGGCTAATTTCAGAATGTTAATCGCTGCATTCCAATCCCTATCCATAACAAATCCGCATTCACAAGCGTGAGTTCTTACTGATAGGGATTTTTTGACGATTGCACCGCAATTAGAACATTTCTGCGAAGTATAAGCAGGATTGACAGCAACCGTTACCCTGCCAAACTTTACTCCAAAATATTCCAACCACTTCCTGAATTGATACCAACCAGCATCGTTAATCGATTTAGCCAGACAGTGATTCTTTGCAAGATTCTTAACCCTCAAATCTTCGTAGGCGACCAAATCGTTAGATTGGATTACGCAACGCGCTAGTCTCTTAGCGTGTTCTTCACGTTGCCTACTTATTTTGAGGTGTACTCGCCCTAATCGATTAATTGCTTTCTTTCGGTTGGCAGAGCCTTTCTTTTTGCGAGAGACACGTCGCTGTCGAAACTTCAACCGTTTCTCGCTTGTTCGGTAAAACTTGGGATTCGGTTCAGTATGACCATCGGAGTCTGTATAAAACTCTTTCAACCCTACATCCAATCCAAGTGTTTTACCTGCTGGCGTTGTATCTACCTTGTTCTGGGCACTGATTGCAAACTGAACGTAGTAGCCGTCGGCGCGACGTATTAAGCGAACTCGCTTGATCTGGTCAATCTGGTAGAAATTAAGATCCCACGTACCTTTTAGTTTGAACTTGCCAATTCCCTTTTTGTCAGTGAATGTGATTTGCTTCCGAGTTTCCGAAAGTTTCCAACCGCTGACTTTGTACTCAACAGATTGACTGTTTTTCTTGAAGGTCGGATAACCTTTCTTTCCCGGAACGGCTTTCTTGCAGTTGTCGTAGAACCGAGCAATCGCAGAATAAGCCCTTTCCACAGAAGCTTGGCAAGCACTAGAATTCAAATCTTTGACAAAGGCGAACTCTTCTCTGAGCGCAGTGCTGTGACGGTACAAGTCTTTTTGCCCTACTCCTCGGTTGTCGATCCAAAATCGGATGCACTTATTCCGAACGAATTGAGCAGTTCTGATTGCCTCGTCTATTGCTGCGTACTGATTTGGTTTGCCTTTAGCCTTGAATTCTAAAACGAACATCTTACGTGAGAACTTGCTACGTTAAAACTCTAACACAAAGCCGTCCTATAAGGACGGGGCTTTAAACCCAAGTTTTTGGTAAAAGTCTTGCGGGGACATACGGGTGGGATCTGGTCGGTTGCTGTATGCCTTGATAATCAACTATTAGCGAGTGGCAGTGGCGATCGGACTATTCGGCTCTGGAATCTGCAAACTGGATCTTGTTTGAACGTCTTGCACAAACACACCAGTTGGGTCACGTCAGTCAGCTTTAGCCCAGATGGTCAGTTTTTAATCAGTGGCAGTGACGATCGCACCCTTAAAGTGTGGGACATCGCTACCGGATTTTGCATTCAGACATTGATGGTCGATCAATTGTATGAATGTACTTTCGATCGAATTCGGATTCTAACTTAAGTTAGAGCCAGCCTTCTACTCTGCGATGGAACGGTTAATCTATCAATTTGCACTGTAAAAAATTTAACTTGCTATAGGCGACAGCTTGAAGGTGACCACCTATATTGAATTTGTGCAAACAGTCATGCAAATGGATCGAGCAAGTAAATTGCACGGTTCCATGCTTGAAGGCATGAATATTCAAGGTGCAACTGGATTAACGCACGCTCAAGCAGCGACGTTGAAAGCATTAGGAGCAATTTCATAGTGAAGCGATCGCCCTTTGGGCAAGCGACGCGAACACCTTAACTCTATGCTTAACTCACGGATCTTAAGTGGTGAAATTTGGGGTTGTCTTGCAGACTCAGTTCATGGCGCGATCGCTTACTTCATCAACCCTTGAGGGTAAACAGACGTTTCATTTAAAAGCACAAGCAGAGATATTTAGCTTTTGATTTCATTCTGCAATTCCTCATTCACCAATCGCTCAAATAGGAGATTTCAATGTCTAAAAATCAAAAAATCGGTCTAGAAGGACTGCTTCGTCCAGAAGATAGCATCCTGGTACTGATTGACCATCAGCCCTATCAGTTCACCAACTTGAACAGCCATGAACCTACGATGATCATTAACAATGTTATTGGTCTTGCCAAATCGGCAAAGGTGTTCAACGTACCCACAATCCTGACCACAGTCATTGAAGAAAGAGGGGGTTATATCATTAAGGGACTACAGGATGTTTTTCCCGATCAAAAACCGATTAACCGCACTTTCATCAATACCTGGGAAGATCCTAATGTGACAGATATAGTGAAGAAAAGTGGCCGCAAGCAACTTATACTTGCTGCGCTTTGGACCGAGATTTGTCTCGCAATGCCAGCAATCCAGGCGCTGGGTGAAGGTTATGACGTATTCATCGTTACCGATGCTTCGGGCGGTGTTACTGCGGAAGCTCATGACATGGCGGTTCGCCGTATGGTTCAGGCGGGTGCAGTTCCAATCAACTGGATGGCTGTACTTGCTGAATGGCAACGTGACTGGGCACGCACAGAAACATCTGCGGGTGTATCAGAGATTCTTCTTGAGCATGGCGGTGCTAGTGCGGTTGCCCTTGCATGGGAACTTCAGCTCCTTGCAACAACCCCTCCAGCGGACGGCAAACCTGTCCAGGTCAGCAATTCCTCCATCTTCATGGGTCGATAGTAAAATCCCATTGCCACCAGAAGATTAGCGAGGGAAATCCTCTCTAAACACAGTCTTCGTCCCTGCTATGACAAACAGCAGGTTAGGGACAGAAACTCTCTTATCCCTGATTCCATCCTGCAATTCCTCATTCACCAATCACTCAAATAGGAGAATTACCTAATGTCTACATTCAAGTACAATCGTCTAGACAAGAATAATGCTGCGGTTTTACTGGTGGATCACCAAACTGGACTATTCTCGCTTGTGCGTGATATTGGTGCTGCCGACTTCAAAAATAATGTGCTAGCGCTAGCAAGTATAGCCAAGTTTTTCAACCTGCCTACTGTTTTGACGACTAGCTTTGAGGACGGCCCTAATGGAGTCATCCTGCCGGAACTGAAGGAGAAGTTTCCTGATGCTCCCTTCATTCCGCGCCCCGGACAGATCAACGCTTGGGACAATGAGGAATTTGTTAAAGCCGTAGAAGCAACGGGTAAGAAGCAATTGATTATTGCTGGCATTGTCACGGATGTCTGTGTCACTTTTTGCGCGCTTTCAGCATTGGAGGCAGGTTATGACGTTTTTGTGGTCACCGATGCCTCTGGCACCTTCGATGAAGCCTGTCGCGATGCAGCTTGGGATCGGATGTCTCGTGCTGGCGCTCAGTTGGTCAATTGGTTTAGCGTTGTGTGTGAATTACACCGTGATTGGCGTAACGATATTGAAGGGCTAGGTAATCTCCTTGCAGAGTTTATTCCTGACTACAACAACCTAATGACGAGCTATGCAGTAACATCAAATGCTGGCTCTGCCAATCGTGAACGCCTCATGACTCGTGTGTAACTGAGTGGATGTTGTCATTGCTCAGTGATCCAGTTTATTTGCAGCAGCACTGGATGATTTCGTGGAGGCTAGGAACGATCGCCAGAGATCGCTCCTAGCCAAGGTGACTGCTGCCGAAAATTGCCAAGAAATGCCGTGTTTTGAAGGGATTGATTCTCAATGAAACTTCTCTTTCAGTCGATTCTCTCATCGTGTCTGCTCTTTGGAGGCTCTCTGATTCACCCATGCCTGGTTGAGTCTGCCATTGCCCAGGATACCTTGCAAGGTCAAGTCACCTCTGTGAATCAACTGGCTGATGTGCAACCTACCGATTGGGCATTTGCAGCATTACAAGCGTTAGTCGATCGCTACGACTGTATGGTTGGTTATCCAAATCAACTATTTCAGGGCAATCGAGCCATTACTCGTTATGAGTTTGCTGCTGGGCTAAATGCTTGTCTAGATCAGCTAAATCAGCTACTAGCCAGTGCAACAGTAGATCTGGTGGAAAGAGAAAATCTACAAACACTACAAAAACTTCAAGCGGAATTTGCATCAGAACTCTCAACATTACGTGGACAGGTAGATTCCTTAGAAACCCGCACAACTCGATTAGAGTCTCAGCTATTCTCTCCTACAACAAAATTGACTGGAGAGGTCGTTTTTGCTGTGAGCGGTGCATTTGGTAGTGATAGAGCTGTACCACCAGGAGAAACACCTGGTTCTAGGGGTGAGATCGGTGACACTATCATTTTTAGCGGTCGTGCGCGGTTGATCTTGGATACCAGTTTTACGGGGCAAGATTTACTGAGAATTCGATTTCAGGCTGGTAATATTCCAAACTTCAGGGAAGCCACAGGAACCAATATGGCTCGCCTAAGTTTTGATGGTAATACAGACAATCAGTTCATTCTCAATCAACTTTATTATCAATTTCCCATCGGGTCAGATACTAGGGTGACTGCGATCGCACAGGGCACTTTGTTTGATATGGTTGATACGATTAACCCTCTATTGGGAAGTGATGGCAGAGGTTCGATTTCCGCATTTGGGGTGCGTAGCCCTATCTATCGTGAAGAAACAGGTGGGACAGGTGTTGGTATCAACCATAACTTTAACTCAGCCATCAATTTGACACTGGTTTATCTTGCTAATAACGCCAACAACCCGACTGCGGGAGCTGGATTATTTGATGGTTCTTACTCTGCCTTAGCACAACTGACACTCAAACCCACAGAATCCTTAAGTTTGGGCTTAACCTATGCTCGTTCTTTGAATTCAATTGATATTGGTACAAGTAGTGCCATTACCAATGATCCGTTTAATGGAAACAGTACCAGCATTGTTGGGGATAGCTATAGTCTTACGGCTTCCTGGCTTGTTAACCCTGCTTTCAGATTGGGAGGATGGATAGGATATCTCCGGGCATCGGCGCAAGACCTCTCCAATGCTCCTACTGCTGAGATTTTTTATTACGCAGTTAATTTTGGATTTCCAGATTTGGGTAAGGAAGGAAACTTATTAGGTTTTGTTTTTGGACAACCGCCTAAAGTGATCGGCAATCAGTTTGGAGTAATCGATCGTAGCACCTCATTGCACTTTGAAATCTTCTACCGGTTTCAAATGAACGACCATCTCTCCATCACTCCTGGTGTAATCGTCATTACCAACCCTGAACACAACAGCAATAATGACACGATTTTTGTTGGCACCATTCGAACGACGTTTCAGTTTTAGAGTCTATACAGGCACGGTAAGAGCTGTTTTCCTGTTTTAACCATCCAATTTCCCGGACTGTTAAATTCTATGTTGGAAGAACCATTGGCGAGCAATACCAGTCAAGAAAACTATCTAGTCACCGCCGTGATTTCTCATATCGTGAAACCAGGACGTGAACAAGGTTATGAAGCATGGTTTCATGGCATCGCCGCAGATGCACGAAAATTCAAGGGACATTTAGGTGTCAGCACGATTCGACCTCATGATCACGATCATTCTGAATACGTGGTCATTCTCAAGTTCGATTGCTACAACAATCTCAAAACCTGGATTGAATCAGATATTCGGCAAGAATGGATTGAGCGACTACAACCCTTAATTGAAAAGCCAGAAGCAATTCAAACCCTGACTGGGCTGGAAACCTGGTTTACGCTTCCTGACAAGCCGATGAAGGCTCCACCCCCGCGCTACAAAATGGCGATCGTCACATGGCTGGCAGTGTTTTTTACGATATCTATTCTCAATCGTTTGCTAGTACCACTCCTAGCGGGGCTTCCGGTATTGCTCAGAACGTTGTTGGTGACAGGTCTAACGGTTGCCCTGCTGACCTATGTGATTATGCCGCGCCTCACTCACCTCTTTCGCAAATGGCTGTATTCCACTTGATCGAGTACATATCTTGCACATTCACAGGAATCTTCCATGTCTTGTCAACACCTGAACGAACTGACACTAGAGACTATGATTTCAAAAGCCAATTACCCGGTATTCCGCTGTGAGGAATGCCTGCGAGTTGGCGATCGCTGGGTACATTTAAGAATTTGTCAAACCTGCGGCAAAATGTTGTGCTGCGACTCGTCTAAAAATCAGCACGCACGCCGTCATTACGAAGAAAGCGGACATGCGGTGATCAGTTCAGCCGAATTGGGAGAACAATGGCTGTGGTGTTTTGCCGATGAACAACAGAAGAACTATTGATTGCGCGCCCTTTTCTACTCGCGAGGAAACCATAATGTCAAATCAGCCTACCCTGACCTCAACGGATATTTGGCCGAGTTTACCCCTGGACGCATGGCAAGAGACCTATGCCACCTTGCACATGTGGACTCAAATCATCGGCAAAATCCGATTTGCCCAAACTCCGTGGATTAATCATTCCTGGCATATTCCCCTCTATTTAACCGTTCGGGGACTGACCACTTCCACGATTCCCTATGGCAGCCGCATCTTTCAGATCGACTTTGATTTCATTGATCATGAGCTGCTGATTCAAACCAGCGAAGGGGCAAGACGAGCGATCGCACTCTACCCTCGCTCGGTCGCTGATTTTTATCAAACCGTGATGGAAACTCTCAGAGCATTGGATATTCACATCACGATCAACACCAAACCGAATGAAGTCCCAGACCCAATTCGATTTGAGCAGGATGAAACTCATGCCGCTTATGATGCGGATTATGCCAATCGATGCTGGCGAGTGCTGCTACAGTCCGATCGAGTCTTTCGAGAATTTCGTTCACATTTTTCCGGCAAGGTTAGTCCGGTTCATTTTTTCTGGGGAAGTTTTGATTTAGCAGTGACTCGCTTTTCTGGGCGATCGGCTCCTGAACATCCAGGAGGGGTGCCAAATCTACCAGATGCTGTAGCAAAGGAAGCCTATTCCCAGGAAGTCAGTAGTGCCGGATTTTGGCCCGGAGCCGGATTATCATACCCAGCGTTTTATTCCTATGCGTACCCAGAACCCGATGGGTTTAAGCAGGCTACGATTCGTCCCGATGCTGCATTTTACAGTCAAGAATTGGGCGAGTTTATTTTGCCCTATGACGCTGTCCGCGAGGCAGAATCACCGGATCAGATGTTGTTAGAGTTCTTGCAAAGCACCTACGAAGCTGCCGCCAAGTTCGGCAACTGGAATCAAGAAGAACTCAAGCAGTTGACATTTAAGTCGCAACTGCATCCTTAAATTGACGTTTAACTGGCAGATCTTAAATGGTGAAATGTAGGACTGTTTCGCAGACTGGTTTATTGGACGCGATAGTGGAAAAAAGTTGGGGATTGCAACGACAAGGTAGGCGTTGCTGAATGATGCCATGAATCATTGAGGAATTGGCACATCCCAGAACTTGACGTAGTGTAGCAACAATCTGATCGAGTGTCTCAGCATTTCATCTGACGACTGAATAACAAAGTGTCTTGCGATGCAGTCGGGCTTTCGTAATGCCGTAACCGTGTGTTTTCACCTTCTACCCTGGTCATGTAAGTCTTGCGGTGGGCTCTGATCTCCATCTGGAATAAATCCTGGATAGACTGGCCAGCCGTCCGTGACATAAAAATAACAATTCCATGTTGCTACAAGCTCCCACAAGGGGGCAAAGGTCTTCGCATGCTCGGTCGCCCAAAACCCACCCTAAGATTTCTGGCTTAAAGTGGTCTACTGCTGTCCACAACCAGATTTTTTTTTGCCCTACAAAAGTTTCTAGTTCATCCAACTCCCCCACTTCTGGAGTGGTCTCGCTCGTCATAGGCGGACGGTAGGCGTTCTCCTACTTGTCTGACCCAATTAATGACGGTGGTGTGATGGACTCCTGTGACGCGCTCAATACCTCGAAATCCCATGCCGTTGACATACATTTTCAAACATTGCGCTTTAATTTCATCTGAGTATCCTTTGGAGATTGTGTAAACATCAATAAACTGACGATGACAATCGACACCAATATGATTTTGCTTCCCTCTCATCTTGCCCTTTTTACGGATATGGCTGGAGCCACATTCAGGACATTTCATTAGATTTAACCTCAATTCATATCACTATTATGCAACGCCCATTTTTTTATGATCACAATTAAGTATTGTATATAATTCTATTATAGTCTTGATAATGATTTAGGATTGCTATATAGTTTATAGTATCCTCAGATTCAAGTTTCTTTAAACAGCAAAATACTTTCATAATTTGGTAAATCTAGAAATTGGTCTATTTGCAAATTTCCTATTTGTTCAAATCCCTGCTTTTGGTGAAACATGAGTGAACGATTATTAGCTATTGGGTGGGTAACAATAAACAGCGAAATGAATGAATTGGGAAAAATCTTATAAATTTTTTCATACATAAATCGAGCAACACCTCTACCCATGCAATCTAACTTTGTTGCTACTACTTGGAGATAAAAATGCCGATCGCTTGTGACTCTTTTCTTAAAAGCCTCATCTTTCCAGATAATTTTATTCAACATTTCATCAGATATTTTGGGTTGTGATATAGCCACAAATCCCAGAATTTCCCCATCGGTTGTAGCTGCAACAAAATATCTGCCTGAATTATTTAAGCTTTTGACAATCTCATCTTCAGTAATTTTTGTTAGCAAAAAGCCGCGCTCGATCGACGTATTTTGACCGCGCGCATTAGAATTGTGAATATTGACGATCGCCTGTATGTCATCTCGATCGGCTTCTCTAAAAATTAGATCTTCCATTGCAAACATAGTGTGTAGGAACTCGGACAAGGGGCTTTAAGCCCCTTGTTTCATCGGTAAGGTGCGCACTGCGCACCCATCCTAACCCTAGCTGCCGCCAATCCGAGCGACATCGCGAGCATTTTCTTCAAACGCAGCCGTCAGCGCATCATCACCGCTTAAACCCGATGCGATCGCCCTTTCAATAGCCTGCAACACCCGCTTGTAATCCCTCGGCATCACCTTCACAAACAGCGGCACCATCGAGTCCCAATTGGCTAAAACCTTCGATGCTTTCGCACTTCCCGTCAAATCAACGTGAGTTTGAAGCATCTGCCGCAAATCGCTAATTTCCTCAACATCCTCCAATTTTTCCAAATCCACCATTGACATATTGCAGCGAGTAGCAAAATCCCCCGCTTCATCCAAAATGTAAGCAACACCGCCACTCATACCCGCTGCAAAATTGCGCCCGGTTTCACCCAAAACTACAACTTTGCCACCAGTCATGTACTCGCAACCGTGATCGCCCACACCTTCAACTACTGCATTAACGCCGGAGTTGCGCACCCCAAAACGTTCCCCCGCAATCCCTCGGATGAAAACCTCGCCGGAAGTCGCGCCGTAAAGCACTACGTTACCGACAATCACGTTTTCCTCTGCGACGAAGGTAGAATCTGGCGACGGATACAAGATGATTTTGCCACCGCTGAGCCCTTTGCCCAAATAGTCGTTAGCTTCGCCTTCGAGCTCCAGGGTGACACCCTTGGGCACAAAAGCCCCAAAGCTTTGCCCAGCGCTGCCTTGGAAGTGCAGGTGCACCGTGTCATCCGGCAAACCTTCCCAGTGGCGTTTGGTGATTTCGTTGCCGAGAATTGTGCCGACAACGCGGTTGACATTGGTAATCGGCAGTTTGGCGTGTACTTTTTCGCCATTTTCGATCGCACCTTTGCACAAATCCAGCAGTACACTCATGTCCAGAGACTTTTCCAACCCGTGATCCTGCGCCATCTGGCAATAGCGCCCGACATCCGCCCCAACTTCCGGCTGATAAAGGATTTTCGAGAAATCCAAACCCTTAGCCTTCCAGTGTTCCACAGCTTGCTGAGGTTCCAAAACATCAGTCCGCCCCACCATTTCATTTAGCGTGCGGAAGCCCAACTGCGCCATAATTTCCCGGACTTCCTGCGCGACGAAGGTCATAAAGTTTACCGTGTGCTCTGGGTCGCCGGTAAAGTTTTTCCGCAGCAGCGGGTCTTGCGTTGCAACGCCCACGGGGCAAGTGTTTAGGTGGCAAACGCGCATCATGATGCAGCCCAATGTCACCAGCGGCGCCGTCGCAAAACCGAATTCCTCAGCGCCAAGCAGTGCAGCAATTACTACATCGCGGCCGGTTTTCATTTGACCGTCAGTTTCCACCACAATCCGGCTGCGGAGATTGTTGAGTACCAAAGTTTGGTGAGTTTCCGCCAGTCCCAATTCCCAAGGTAATCCCGCGTGTTTGATCGAAGTTTGCGGCGAAGCGCCGGTACCGCCGTCGTAGCCGGAAATCAACACGACATCGGCGTGGGCTTTCGCAACACCCGCCGCGATCGTCCCGACTCCAACTTCCGACACCAATTTGACGCTAATCCGCGCTTCCCGGTTGGAATTTTTCAAGTCGTGAATCAATTCGGCCAAATCTTCGATCGAATAAATGTCGTGGTGAGGAGGAGGCGAAATCAAACCCACACCCGGAGTCGAGTTTCGCACCTTGGCAATCCACGGGTATACTTTTTTACCGGGCAACTGTCCGCCTTCACCTGGTTTCGCGCCTTGCGCCATCTTGATTTGCAGTTCCCGCGCTTGGGAAAGGTACAAGCTGGTAACGCCGAAACGCCCGGAAGCAACTTGTTTGATCGCGCTGTTTTTCGAGTCGCCGCGATCGTTCGTCCAAGTGTAGCGATCGGGATCTTCGCCGCCTTCACCGGTGTTCGATTTGCCACCAATGCGGTTCATCGCTACTGCTAGCGATTCGTGGGCTTCTTTAGAAATCGAACCATAACTCATCGCCCCAGTTTTAAAGCGTTTGAGAATAGATTCGATCGGTTCAACTTCCTCAATGGGTATCGATTCCCGCTGTTTGAATTGCAACAAACCGCGCAAGGTAAAATGCTGTTGGTTTTGTTCGTTTACCAGCCCAGAATACTGTTTGAAAAGCGTATAACTGCCATCGCGCACCGACTTTTGCAGGGCGTGAATTGTCTGCGGACTAAACAAATGCGCCTCGCCTTCTTTCCGCCACTGATATTCGCCGCCAACATCGAGAGTATGTCCGCTGGCTGGGCGATCGGGGAATGCGTGATTGTGGCGTAAAATAGCTTCTTGGGCGATGACTTCGAGGTCTACGCCTTCAATCCGCGAGGCTGTCCAAGCAAAGTATTTATCGACTACGGATTTGTTTAAGCCGATCGCCTCAAAAATCTGCGCGCCGCGATAACTTTGAATTGTGGAAATCCCAATTTTCGAGGCAACTTTCGTCACGCCTTTAGTTGCGGCTTTGATGTAGTTTTTGCAAGCTGTTTTGTACTCGACATTTAGCAGCAATCCTTCGCGGATCGAATCGGCGATCGTCTCAAAGGCCAAATACGGATTAATCGCGCCGCAACCATATCCAATAAGTGTCGCAAAGTGATGCACTTCCCTCGGTTCGCCGGATTCGAGCACGAGTCCCGCCCGCGTGCGCGTACCTTTACGGATCAAGTGGTGGTGCAGGCCCGCAACTGCCAGCAGCGCCGGAATTGGGGCTTTGTCTGGACTGGTACCCCGATCGCTCAAAATGAGGATATTCACCCCGGAGGCGATCGCGCTGTCTGCTGCTGCAAAAACGTCTTCTAACGCCTGTTCTAGACCTTTTACACCGCTTTTGGGGTCAAACAAAATCGGCACGGTGAGTGACTTGAAATTGCCCTCATTTACGTGTTGGAGCTTAGCTAATTCTTCATTGCTGAGAATTGGCGTTTTCAGTTCAATTAAATGACAGCTTTCCGGTTCCGGTTTGAGCAAATTGCGTTCAGCGCCGATCGTAGTTTCGGCAGAAGTTACAATTTCTTCGCGGATAGAATCGATCGGCGGATTGGTAACTTGAGCAAACAACTGCTGGAAGTATTCATAAAGCAGTTTTGGCCGATTGGAAAGCACCGCCAGCGGCGTATCCGCACCCATCGCGCCGACAGCTTCCACGCCATCTTTCGCCATCGGCGCTAACAGCAACCGCAGTTCTTCAAAGGTGTAGCCAAAGGCCATTTGCCGCTGCAATAATGTTTCGGGATGAGATTCTGCTACTGCCGGCGCATCTTTGAGTTTGGCGATTTCGACCATGTGTTGGTCGATCCACTCGCGGTACGGGTGTTCTGTGGCGATTTTGGTCTTAATTTCTTCGTCAGAGACGATGCGGCCTTCCTCGGTATTTACCAGGAACATCCGCCCCGGTTGCAAGCGGCCTTTTGATACAATTCGTTCTGGGGCGATCGGCAAAACTCCCGCTTCCGATGCCATAATTACCAAGTCGTCTTTGGTGACGCAGTAGCGGGAAGGGCGCAAACCGTTGCGATCGAGCACGGCCCCGATCGAAGTACCATCGGTAAATGCGATCGAAGCTGGGCCGTCCCAAGGTTCCATCAAGCAAGAATGGTATTCGTAGAAAGCTTTTTTCTCGTCACTCATGGACTCGTGGGCTGTCCAAGGTTCGGGAATCATCATCATTACAGCGTGCGGCAAAGAACGCCCGGCCAAATTCAGCAATTCCAAAGCATTGTCAAAAATCGTCGAGTCGCTGCCTTCGATATTGATTAAATTGGGGATTTTCTTTAAGTCATCGCCGAATAGTTCCGACTCGAACAGCGATTGTCGCGCGTGCATCCAGTTAATGTTGCCGCGCATCGTGTTAATTTCGCCGTTGTGAGCGATGTAGCGGTAAGGGTGCGATCGTTCCCAACTCGGAAAAGTATTCGTGCTGAAGCGCGAGTGAACCAGGGCTAGAGCGCTTTCCATGTCGGGGTCGTGCAGTTCGGGATAGTAATCTCCCACTTGCACCGGCATTAACATACCCTTGTAGACGATCGTTCGGCAAGAGAGTGTGGAATTATACCAGTATGGGTCTGTGTTAGTCCTGCGGATGGCATTGTGAGCCCGTTTGCGGATGACGTACAGTTTCCGCTCAAAAGCCGCCTCATCGATACCTGCGGCGCGCCGGAGGAACACTTGCTGCATGAAGGGTTCGCTAGATTTGGCGGTGTCGCCGAGGGAGGAGTTGTCGGTGGGAACATCGCGCCAGCCGAGCACTTCCTGGCCTTCTTCGGCGGCGATTTCCTCAAAAATGCGTTTGCCGTTTTCCCGTTCAGTTTGATTTGGCGACGAGTAAATCGCGCCAACGCCGTATTCGCCGGCTTCGGGAAGTTCGATGTTTAGGGCCGCTGTTACTTTCTTTAGAAACTTGTGGGGCACCTGCATCAAAATCCCCGCCCCGTCTCCGGTGTTGGGTTCGCAGCCGCACGCGCCCCGGTGGTCGAGGTTCAAGAGGATTGTCAGTGCCTGCTCGACAATTTCGTGGGATTTGTTACCCTTCATGTGTACGATGAATCCGACTCCGCAAGCGTCGTGCTCGAACTGCGGATCGTACAGACCTTGCTTTTGTGGCAGTCCGTTGCTGTTCATTTTGATGCTCCTGTCAAAGTGGCGAAAAGATGTTGATCTAGAGTAGAGGGTGGGATGCCGATCGCTCTAGTATCATGTATTATATGTGGATCTACTCAATTGGGTAGATGTACCCAAAAATCAAAGCTTATTCCATCCGAGTAAAAAATAGTTAAAGCCGATAATTTAACTAGGGAACCCGGAGATTAAAGATTTATGCTTAAAGACTCTTCAATTCTGTGAATTATTAAACCGCAGAGGCCGCAGAGAGCGCAGAAAAAGAGAAGAGAGATGAGTAATTCCGATACCAACTCACATCTTGCACCCTTGTTAATAAGCTTTTCAAGGGCGAGCAAGATGCCTAGCCCACAAAATTTACTCTCTGTGGAACAGGCCGGAAAGCCTGTTCTTGAGAAATGAGTTTATAGCATTGTTAATGCGACTGTATCCTCAGCGTGTGGGTGACATTCTCGACCAGCATTTTGCCTTCTCATCAGCAATGAGTATTTCTGAAAAATTGCAAAAAGTCGATCGACTCAAAGCCTGGTTAGATAGCTTTCGGCTGCTTTCTCCCACCCTGGTTGCAGAATTGAAAAAACTCTATAGCAATCCTTGCAGGAGTCGTAAATTTTTGACCCCACCCCAACCCTCCCCTTATCAAGGGGAGGGAGTAAGAAATTCACAAAGGATGCGAGGATCGCTATATGACGTTCGGTTTACTTATCACTGCTTCACAGAAATTATCCAAACTTATTCAAGTCTAACTATTATACTAGGTTTGAGCCCAGAGGGTCTCTAACCAGATGCTAGAAGTTTTGCCACAGCAGTCTCAAGAGCTGGATTAGGATTCACCTTTAATCAATATTCAAGAACCAGCGCCGTTTCTATGAAGATTTGATGTAGATTGGGGCAATCAATCTAATAACAGGTGACAACAGCTATGTTGGTTTTGCTATGGTTGTTAAGGCAAGTCGATCGGGCTGAGCATAACTCTTGCAAAACTCTACAGTCGGCTAACCAGTCCCCGCAGGTGGGCTTCGGTTTTAACTATAGATTAGTTAATCTCAAAAAACAACGTCGTTTACCAAAGGATTCAGCAAGCAATCCTCAAGGAGTAAAAATCATGGTTCAGATTCAAGAAATTTCTCAAGTATCTACCCTGCACGCACCTGCAGCACCCAACGCAATAGCCGCTACAGAATTGCGGCCTTGGGGCTCATTTACGACTCTAGAAGAAGGCCCAGGATATAAAATTAAGCGGATCGAAGTTAAGTCGGGACACCGCCTCAGCCTGCAAATGCACCACCACCGCAGCGAACACTGGATTGTGGTTTCAGGTACTGCAAAAGTTACTTGTGGCGACACTGAACAAGTTCTGTTTACAAATCAGTCTACCTACGTTCCTCAGTGCACTTCTCACCGCCTGGAAAATCCGGGAGTTATCCCCCTGGTTTTAATTGAGGTGCAGAATGGTGAATATCTCGGAGAAGATGATATTATCCGCTTTCAAGACGATTATGCTCGTAATGAAAAGGCTAAGTAACTAACTCAAAGTAAGGTGCGCAATGCGCACCCTACTGCGGGTAAGGTGCGCATTGCGCACCCTACATTCCACTTACAAATTACAAACTACAAATTACTCATAATGATTCATCTGAGCAAAACAGCAGCGACAGAAGTAACGCGCCTCAAGTCGAAGCATCCAAACCCCAATGCTTTATTTCGTCTGGGTGTGGAATCGAGCGGCTGCTCCGGTTTGTCTTATACAATGGCATTTGACGATGCGCCAGCCCCAGAAGACGCGGTATGCGAGTCGGAGGGAGTTCAAGTGGCGATCGACCCCCAGCACTTAAAATATCTCAATGAGCTCACCTTGGATTATTCAGAAGACTTGATGGGCGGAGGTTTCCGATTTCACAATCCCAATGCCGCCCAAAGCTGTAGCTGTGGCAACTCCTTTTCGGCTAAGGAATAATCAATATGATGACACTCAAAGACTTAGAAAAAGTCCAAAAAACCTTCAAAGAAGCCGGTCAAGACTACCAAGTTGAACTAGAAAGCGGGAAGATTATCATTGTGGGGCCGTCAGATATTGTATCTAGTGAAATTGGCATTCGCTTGAGTGCCTTTCTTTTCGTTTGGGTAAATCCTCGCCGTCTGGGTCGAGTTTTTGACTCCGCAGGCGGCTTTATTTTACCCGATGCTAACCTCACAGCACCTGATGTTTCTTTTGTGCGGGCTGCACGTCTCAGGCAAAGTCCGCGTTATTTCGGAGAATTAGTCCCCGACTTGGTAGTAGAAATTAAATCACAGAGCGATCGCATTAAACCGCTCGAAAAAAAGATTCTAAATTTTCTAGAACTCGGAGCACAAGTGGGAATTCTGATTGACCCGGACGAAGAAACTGTAACAGTTTATCGTCAGGAAGGTGAACCAATTGTGTTAGGAAATGAAGATATTTTGACAGTAGCCGAACTTTTCCCTGGTTGGGAATTGCCAATTTCTGAACTGTGGCCACCAATTTTTACAGAAGCAGAAACTCAAATTGAATCCTGATCGAGTTTATGCAGGTTTGACATTGCAAGAAATGCCAAAAGCCTCTCTTCTCTTCCTCTGTGTCCTCTGCGCTCTCTGCGGTTAAATAATTCCTCTGCAACCGTAAACGATATGAGTGCAATGGAAAAGCTTTTAATCAAGCTGGTGTACCGAGAATAACCCACTGCATTAACTGCTGCCACTCAGGAGATTGAGCTAATAAATCTGCATCGAATTCATTTCCCGCATCCTGCGAAAACTCGGCGAAAGCTTCCGCCCAATTAATTACTGTTTCCACAGGCAAATAAGGCGTATAATTCCAAGAACGCTGCAAAAAGTCTCCCATCTCAACAGAATGACCGGTGCGGTACAAATACCAAGCAATCCAAACTAAGGTACTGTACTTGATTTGCTTTTCCAACAAACGTATTTTATCCGGCAATTCGGGGCGGGCAAAAAAATTGTCCATGACTGCGGCGAGGGATTTAGCCTGCGGTAAACCTTTGTACATGGCGCTTTGTTCGTGTTGGCGGTAGCAAACAGTTACTTGCTGCAACCACTCTGCTTCGCATCCCATTAAGGCTAAACGCAGCACTAAATCTGTATCTTCCGCCGGGGGAAATCGAGGATCAAATCCGCCGGCGCGCTCTAACCACTGACGGCGAAATACCATCGCGCTGGGTAATACTGGTTTCCACCGCAGCCACATTTCTAAGTCTAATTTAGGGACATTTTGCCAGGGTTTGACATCTTTTAGGGGTTCGCCTATACTATTAACTAGACGCCAGCCGCTGTGGACTATTCCTAGATTTGGTCGCGCTGCAAATACAGCCATTTGTGCTGCTAATTTGTCGGGAAAAAAGTAGTCGTCAGCATCAAGAAAAGCGATAAATTCTCCTCTGGCTAGCTCGATGCCGCGATTTCTAGCAATCGAAACTCCTTGATTTTGTTGGTAAATGTAGCGAATTCGATCGCCATATTTCTCTAAAACTAATCTAGTGTCATCTTTGGAGCCGTCGTCTACTACAATAATTTCCCAGTCTGTATAGGTTTGGTGCAGAACGCTATCTACTGCTTGGCCGACGTAATCCGCGCAGTTGTAAGCCGGAATTACTACGCTCACTTGCGGAGTGCGATCGATCGTAACATTATTCATAATTAATTATCTTAAATTCGATTGCGTCTCTATTTTACAATGAGCTTAGGGTGCGTCAGTTCCTGACGCACCCTGTAAGGGCTTCTTGTGTTCATTAATTTGGGGTCAAGAATTTGCCAAGGAAAGTTGGTGCGAGTTCAGTAAATCATTGGGGCGAATTGCGAAAGGGTAGCGATCGCCTTTTACCTTCAAATACTTGTCAGCTATTTGCAAAACCTGTTCGGGATTGGCTGGCTTGCTCAAAAAATCCGAAGCACCTGTCAATTTCGCTCGCGTGCGGTCAATTATACCGTCTTGACCGGTCAAAAACACGATCGGAGTTTCCCGAAAAGCAGGTGTTTTTCGCAAAAAATTGCACAAAGCAAAGCCACTTGTCTTCGGCATCACCACGTCCATAAAAATTAAAGCAGGCTTTTGTTTGGCGAGGATACCAACTCCCTGCATCGGGTCTTGAATTTTTAGGACTCGATAACCCTCCGGCAACAAAATTTGCTCTAAAAATTCGCATACTGTCGGACTGTCATCGATACAGGCAATCAAAGGGCGACCCGGCCCTGCAATAGCTGCGGCCAGGCGCCACTGTTCTATAGGCGACGGCAAGTCTGGTACTGTTCGGAAATTTACTAAACCTTGTTTGATGTAATTAACTAAAGCGCGAGTTGCCACTGTCACGCACTGCTTTTTCTTAAATGCAATATCCCAAAGAGTATTCTCGCCGTTGAATACGTTACCCAAAGCAATCAAAGAATTAGAACTAAATCGATTTTGCTGCAACTGGGCCGACGGTTTTAAAAGCGGTGCTTGTTCTGGATCTACCAGCCACAAACCCATTGCTTTCCACTTCTGCCAAATTTCTTCTGTACAACACAGAACTTTCTCTACTTCTGTTAAAGACAGCAGCAAAGAAGAAGTAATTGTAGAAAAATATTTCTGGGACGGACGCCACTCCCGGCGCAAACCCGATTGACCGATCAAAGCAAATAAGACTTCGGAAAGGCTGGTGTGGACGATCGCCCTAGCTTGTTCGAGACTCATTTCGCTGGCTGCTATCCCTCGCTGAAGCAGTTGATATTCCCACAGTTCTCCAGCATCGATGTTTCTGAGATCCACTTGAAAGTTTCGACAGTGTTGCCCGATCGCCCTGTACCAGCGCCTCGCTCTGTGCGCTCCTCCCGTGGCATACACCAAACTACCCTGAAAAAAGTAAAGTTGCCACTGTTGTTCTCCTTGCTCTAACAGCAGTTTCCCTGTTGCTTGTTTCTGGCTGAGTACAGCCAGAGTATGGGACAACATTTTGTATCCGATTGCGGTAGCAGACATATCAACTCGCATCCCCTGTACTCTGTTTGTACCATTATATAGCTGCTGAGTTTTGAAAGATAACAGTGATATTACTGAATTTGGGTTAAGAAAAACCACTAATTGTGCGAATTCAACCCCATCAGGGACTGATTCCCCTCGGTAGTTTTAGCCAGTAGGATGCCACGCCTCTTTGCACTATTAACTAATAACTAAAATCCGGCTTCTAACTAATAACTAATTGCCATCGCTATCTTTGGGAGGTACTGGATCGTAACCTCCTGGATGAAAAGGATGACAGCGCAAAATTCGCTTAACTGCCATTGAGCTGCCGCGGGCAGGCCCAAATCTTTCTATTGCTTCGATCGCGTATTGCGAACAACTTGGCTGAAATCTACAGGCGTTAGGCAGGTAAGGAGAAATCCCCATTTTGTAGCCTCGGATTAATCCGATCAGCAATATTTTCACAATTTTTACCTCAGCGATTGATTAGATTAATAGCAAAATCTCGTCCCGTACCGCTGTCAGCTAGGTGAATCGAAGACATTCTCAGCGGTTAGAGTTCCGCCAACTTTTCCCGTACCAATTATACCTATTTTCATTTTTATTTTAGATAGCTACAGCACAATTTGAGGAGATAATATGGTACTTGTCTCTGAGTTTGCTACTTGACCGATACCTAAAAAATTACCGTCTCGATCGTACACCTGCAAGGGATAGGGAGGTTGGATTAGTGGGTTGTCGGGGGGATTCTTCGTACTTTTCTCCTCTCCCCCTATGGGTGTTTCGGGAATCGGGAGGCGCTGTCCTTGAAACCAGCGTTTGGTATATTCAGGGGAAAGGACGATCGCACCTAAATGTCCCAAAACCGCCGATGGCAAAATCGGGCAGAATTTATCCTCCTGCAATTGCTGTTCCAATTGTTCAAAACTGAGACTTTCCTCGATCGAAAAACCGCTACTTTCGGTGCGAGTCAAACAAGCCAAAGTACCGCCTGTATTCAACACCGCACCCAAATCCCGCGCGATCGCCCGAATGTAAGTACCCGCCCCGCAGGCGATCGACAAATCCAATTCAGGAAAATCCCCCGGCCGCCAATCCAAGATTTCCAGCCGAAAAACCTCAACATTTCTAGCAGCAACTTCTACAGTTTCGCCTTTTCTAGCTAACTCATAAAGGCGTTTTCCTCCCACCTGAACCGCACTAAAACTCGGTGGAAATTGATCGATTTTTCCTATAAATTTTGGCAGTGCAGCTTGCACTTTTTCCAAACTCAACTCTGGCACCGGTCGAGAATGGATAATTTCTCCTTCTAAATCGTCAGTAGCAGTAGTTAAGCCAAAGCGAATCGTGCCTCGGTAAGCTTTATTGTGTTGGAGATATTGCAGCAGTCTGGTTGCTTTGCCCAGGGCGATCGGCAAAACGCCAGTCACAGCAGGATCGAGGGTTCCTCCGTGTCCGACTCGCTTGAGTTTCAATAGCCGGCGCACTCGCCCCACGCAGTCGTGAGATGTCATGCCGGCAGGTTTGTTGAGATTGAGAAAACCGTCAGTAGTCATTAGGAAGAGGGAAGAAGGAAGAGGGAAGAAGGAAGAAGGAAGAGGGAAGAGGGAAGAAGGAAGAAGGCAACGAATCAGTGTACGACATTTAACGGAGAGAAGGAAGCAGGAAAAAGGAAGATGAAAATTTTTGAGATTGCTTTGTTTGGGAACACTAAAGCTAACTTTACTCACAAGGAGAAAGCGGTTTAGAGTTAAAAAGTTCAACATTGAAAACTTAAAACTACAAAGTACCCGCCAGCCCAATTATTAATTCCCAATTCCCAATTCCCAATTCCCAATTACCCATTAAAAAATAAAGTCCGCCTGACTGATAGAAGTGCGCGCAACTCCGAATAAAGTAGCCAGAGTTTCCTTACTGCTTGTAAGCTGAATAATTGTACTGGTCGTAGTTCCGGGTCCAGCGGAAATGGTGAGTTCGCCAAAGGTGAGGCCGGCAGTCAAGCGAATTCGATCGGTAACATCAGTAAAGTCTGTAATCACATCCCCATCTGCCTGACGCCCGATCGCAAAAGTATCGTTTCCGGTGCCGCCAGTTAAAGTATCTCGCCCGCGATCGCCCGATAAACAGTCATCGCCGATGCCACCAAACAGCGAGTCATCGCCGGCACCCCCAAAAAACGTGTCATTACCCGCGCCGCCCAACAAAGTATCGGTATCTTGGTTGCCAAACAGCAAATCATTGCCAACGTCGCCCAGCATTGAGTCAGAACCTTTGCCGCCGTAGAAAGTATCGTCGCCGGCGCCGCCCAAAACGCTGTCGCGGCCGGCACCCCCGAACAGTATGTCATCGCCAACGTCGCCCAGCAGTGAGTCATCGCCGTCGCCGCCGTAGAGGCTATCGTCTGCGCCTAAGCCAAAAATGCTGTCAGGGCCACCCAAACCAAATATCAAGTTAGCGCCCGCACTACCCCTGAGAGAGTCGGGGCCGCTGGTGCCACGAGTGCCGCCAGGTGTCCCTCCGGGACTGGTACCGCCGGTGGGGGTTGGGGTTGTGACGGGAATTGGTACAAGTGGCACTGCTATTGGCATGATTCTGAAGATGCGTAGAAATTTGCCATTCTAACTTAACTTAAAAGCGGAATTTATAACCTCGCCAACCGCCGAGATGAGAAATATCGATCGCATCCGCCACAGCATAAGATTCGCACAAAAAGCCCTGCACCGTGGAGCCGTCCTCCAGCACCAGCGTACCAATTCCCAGCGGCGGGGGAATTTTAGCGACAAATCCGCCGAAAGCGGCGATCGACAACTCCCAAACTTCCACCTCGATCGCGCTACCGCCCTCTATCTGACGCACCAATCCCGGCTTGCCCAGAGCAGTACCCGTCAAAGCGTACAGCTTGTAAATCGGGCTGGTACGGCAGGCGCGAACCAAAACGCCTCCCCCCTCGATTAGTTGATAATTCAGCGGCTCACCGCTCAAATGAGCGCCAACTACAGCTATTTTGACTCGTTCTTCTGAGAAAGATTTGGCTGCGCTGGCGGGTTCGGGGACTGTTGGCAGTGGCAGGTTGGTTGCGCCCATAGTTCCCCCCAAGCGATCGTGGAAAGCAGATCCCAGGCTGCAGAGCGATAAATCGTGCCACGCAGGAGCCATCAGTGTTAATCCTGCGGGCAATCCGCTGCTTTGAAACCCGCTGGGAACTGCGATCGCACACAAATCGAGCAAATTTGCAAAGTTTGTGTAGCGCCCCAGATTGGTGTTGAGCACGATCGGCTCGGCTGCAACTTCTGCGACAGTATAAATAGTGCCTGTCGTGGGAACCGCCAACACATCCATTGACTGCCACTGAATTTCTGCCTGTTGGCGGAGTTCGGCCAACCGGTACGACGCGCGGTAGGCAGAGACGGCATCGTAGCGTTTGCCGCCGCTGATAATTTCGTAGACTATCGGATCGATCGCATCTGGGTGCGCGTCGAGGAAATCGCCGATCGCGGCCAACCTTTCTGCTACCCAAGGCCCGCCGTAAAGCAGTTCGGCAGCATCCGCAAAGGGTTTGAAGTCAATAGGTGCGATCGTGCAGCCCAAAGATTGCAAGCGCGCGATCGCATCCCGGTAGCGCTGTTCGGCTTCTGCATTCCCGAAAAATTCGAGTTCCCCGTCTCCGGGAACCCCCACCCGCAAGCTGGATAAATCCGGCAAAACTTTCGTTTCAGGGCGACGAGAAAACGCATCCTCAGCGTCAAAACCGCTGGCTGCTTGCAGCACGGAGGCTGCATCCGCACAGGTGAGAGCGAACACAGAAACGCAATCGAGCGATCGCACTGCCGGCAGCAGGCCGCGAGTGCCGATCGAGCCGCAACTTGGCTTCAGCCCGACAATGTTGGTAAAAGCAGCGGGAACGCGCCCCGATCCTGCGGTATCGGTACCCAGAGCAAAACTCACCAATCCGGCCGAGACTGCTGCTGCGGAACCGGAACTCGATCCGCCCGGAATGTAGCGCGAATCGAAGGGATTGCGGCAAACTCCATAAGGCGTGCGGGTTCCGACTAATCCTGTGGCAAACTGATCCATGTTTGTTTTGCCGACCGCGATCGCACCTGCCGCGCACAAACGCTCTACAACTGCGGACGATCGCGCTGGAGTGCGAGCAAACTGCGGACATCCCGCCGTAGTGGGAACGCCCGCCCAATCGAGATTATCTTTGATCGCAAAAGGTATCCCGTAAAGCGGCAATTTTTGCGGGTCTAGGTTTTCCAAGGCTTTGGCGCGTTCGAGGGTTTCCGCCTGCGGTGCTAAATAAATCCATACTGCCGGATCTGCATAGCGTTCGATCCGATCGTACACGGTGGCGATTACATCTGCAGGCGCGATCGACCCTGTGCGGTAGCGATCGAGCAGCGAATGAATGTCCAGACTGTTGCTGTAGTTAAATTTTTCCATAGTGCACCGTCAGTCGATTTTAGATTTTAGATTTTAGATTTTAGATTGAAGAGTTGACTTCATATCATTTCCGGAGAGATTCGGACTGGTATGATGTTAAATTTTGTAGGGGCGGGTTCACCAGCAATAATTGCCCATAATCTACAATCTCATAAACCCGCCCCCACCCATACTCGCATCTAGTCTATGGCGCTCGAAGTATTTCTCAAGAAATATTCAACCCTGACCTTGCGGGTTTCGTCTTTGTGTACCCGTAAACTTCCCGATTTCCAACCGCCGGGTTTAATCTTCCAAAAACTTTAATTTGACAAATCCGAGAAAAACCGTTTTTTGTAACCTTTTACACATTTTATCATCAAGTTTGCTGTTACCGTTTGAAACGTAGCAATCTAGTAAGATTGCAAGCTACAGTATGCTTACCTTTCAAAAAGCTAAGTAGATTGCTGTAAGTGACAGTCTCGCATAACTCCTTGGGTTGCAAACAGGACTTATACAGACAAAAACGGAAAAAATTTAACAGCTTCTAGGGTTCCGATTTGAATCTGTTTCTAACTCAGCTTAGAAAGTTCAAGTGCTGGTCCGAGAGAAGCAGACTGGTTGTCCCAAAATTTTATTAATTTGAGGGGAACACTAGCCAGTTACACGGCGGGATAAAAGCCCGGGAGAAACGCGATCGGTCATCAAGACTCGGTTCGTTAGCTCTCGGGCTTTATCCTTATATATCAGGGGGGTTTGCAGAAGCTAAGGAAGCCAAAGAAGGTGCAAAAGCTCGATCGACATATTCACCTCTAACCAGCAACCAGAATATTTTATGAATATCCGATATTGCTCCCCAAAAATAACGCGATCGCCTTTATCCTACTGTGCCCTATTTTTCATCACTTTGTTTTTCGCTGTCGGCTGCGTCAACCCGGCAATTTATATCAAAACTACGACAGAAAGCGAAGCAGCTTCTTCAGTAAGCGCTGATGCAGTTAGCCTCGGATTCAGCGCGTGGCCCGGCTGGTTTCCTTGGCAAATTGCCAAAGAACAAAAGATATTTGAAGCCAACAATGTTGCTGTAGACTTAAAATGGTTTGACGGCTACTTAGAATCCATCAGCACCCTCACAGCAGGACAGATAAATGCTAACAGCCAAACCCTCGGCGATACCGTAAACTCCATATCGGGCGGTGCCGACCAAGTAATTGTTTTAGTCAACGACAACTCGACGGGAAATGACAAAGTGATTGTCGCCGAAGGCATCAATTCCGTTGCCGATTTGAAAGGCAAAAAAGTGGCAGCCGAGGAAGGTACAGTCGATCACTTTCTATTGTTGTTAGGGCTGAGAAAAGCAGGCTTATCAGTGCAAGATATTCAATTTGTACCGCTGGAAACTGGCAAAGCTGCGGCGGCTTTCGTGGGAGGGCAAGTCGATGCGGTGGCAGTATTTGCGCCGTTTACCACGCAGGCATTAAAACGATCGAACAGCAAGGAACTGTTTAGTTCAAAAGATTTTCCGGGGGCGATTTCCGACCATTTGGTATTCACCCGAAAGTTTATCAACGAACACCCCGATCGAGTGCAAGCCCTGGTCAATTCATGGTTTGCAACATTGGACTACATGAAATCAAATCCCGACAAATCTTACGAGATTCTCGCCAACCGCGCCGGAGTTAGCGTTGAGGAATACAAAGAATATGAAAACGGCACTAAGATATTTACGATCGAGGAAAACTTGAAAGCCTTTCAACCGGGAAATGACATGACATCATTACAGTTTGCGGCGGCAGAAATGACTAAATTTCTCGTTGATGTAAATTTAGCAAAAACCCAACCCGATATCAGCACATTATTTGACGATCGCTTTATCAAAGCTTATGCAGAAGGCAAAAGCTAGGAGGCCGAATTTACGATTTGGCAGACACAACAAAGTTTCAACCTTATTATTTATTTATACCAAAAAGCTACTAAAATTACTCGCTCAACCATTCGGCCATTAAATCATGCCACCAAATCCAGAATCCCGATCGATCCAATCCCACCTCAAGCAAAAAAGCCTAAATCCCACCGTTTTCTGGCGGATTGCGGAAGAGATACCACAACCCCTCAATATTGGGTTAACGGTAACATCGATCGCACTGCCGCTGCTGCTGTGGTGGCTAGTAACAACCTTCGCCAACGTAGACCCCAAATTTTTGCCTTCACCCGGCAAAGTTTTAGAGGCATTTGGTCGGCTTTGGAACACTCGCGAACTTTTGAAAGACACAGTAGCGAGTTTGTGGCGGGTGGGAGTGGGCTTTCTGTTCGCCTTAGTTTTTTCCATACCAATTGGCGTGCTGATGGGCAGTTTTCCCAGTATTCGCGCCTTGCTGGAACCAATGTTTGGCTTGATGCGATATATGCCCGCACCAGCATTTATCCCCCTATTAATTCTCTACAGGGGCATCGGCGAAGAACCAAAAATAATGCTGATATTTATCGGCGTCTTTTTCTTCAATTCGCTGATGGTGATGGATACAGTCAAGTTTGTTCCAAAAGACTTGATTGAATCTACTTATATGTTGGGTGGCAATCGCTGGGAAATCCTAACTCAAGTTATTTTTCCCCACGTTTTGCCGGGAATTTTAGATGCTAGCCGCATCAACTTAGCTGCGGCTTGGCAATTGGTAATCGTCTCGGAATTGATTGCTGCAACCGAAGGCTTAGGCCGCCGGATTAGTGTCGCCGGTCGATTTCTCCGAACCGATGAAATTTTTGTGGGGCTGATTGTCATTGGGGTGATAGGACTGACTTTTGACTTGCTTTTTCAATATCTGCTGCGGGTTTCTTGTAAATGGTCAAGTCAGAAACAGTAAGCTGATTTTGAAGGAAGAAGGAAGAGGGAAGAAGGAAGAGGGAAGAAGGAAGAAGGAAGAAGGCAGTGGTTTATAATCAAATTAAAACCCCCGCTAGATATCGTTTTTTATCCTAAAAGTTCCAGATTTTGGGAATAAACAAACCAATTTTTTACTTACAATACAGAGGATAAACTCATGTTTCTACAAATTAACAATCTGCACAAAAACTTTGAAACGAAAAAGGGTAAATTAGTTGTCCTCAAAGACATCAACATGAGCATCAAGCAAGGCGAATTTATCTGCGCGGTAGGCGCATCCGGTTCGGGCAAATCTACTCTATTGAGGCAGATTGCGGGATTGGACAAGCCGACAACAGGGGAAGTGAAAATTGACGGCAAGGAAGTTGTTGCGCCTGGGCCGGATCGAGGTATGGTATTTCAGCATTACACTCTTTATCCTTGGATGAACGTGCAGGAAAATGCCGAGTTTGGCCTCAAACTTCAAGGCGTTTCCAAGAAAAAGCGGCGCGAACAAGCGAGCTATTATTTGAGTGTGGTAGGATTGACGCAGTTTGCTTCGTCGCTGCCGAAGGAATTGTCGGGCGGGATGAAACAGCGGGTGGCGATCGCCCGCGCCCTCGCTTCTGAACCTAAGGTGTTATTAATGGATGAACCTTTCGGCGCCTTGGATATCCACACTAAAGAATCGATGCACGAATTCATGCTCGATTTGTGGCGCCGCACTCAGATTACAATCTTTATGATTACCCACGATGTCGAAGAAGCAGTGTTTCTTTCCAATCGGATTTATGCTTTGGGCGCTCGTCCCGGTACAGTGAGAAAGGAAATGTCGATTAATTTGCCCGATCGCACTCCCAGCGTTAAACGCCACGCCAAATTCCACGATTACCGCGACGAACTCATGGATTTGATGCGGAAACACGGACAGGAAGCAGTTGCAATGGCTGCTTAAATAGAAATAGGTTTGTAGTTGCACTTTTTGCACCCGCGCCAACAGTACAACGGCCAACCTAAGTAAGTGGAAACTTAACATCTTGCACCCTTTTCAATTACCTATTTAGGAACGGGCAAGATGCCCGTTCCACAAAACTCAATTTTATTGTGGAACGGGCATCTTGCCCGTTCTTTAGAATCGTGCAAGATATCAGTGGAGATAAATATTACTTTGGGAGAGGGTGAGTTTTGCCACTACAGAATACTATTGTTTGGTTTCGCTGACCCCCCAAATACATCAAGAGGAACTTATGGTGCAACTATCATCGATCGACACAAACTCAGAAATCGATTCAAGCCTCGTATTAATGCAAGAAACCGTACCGGGCGGCGCGTACTGGTCGGGAGTCATCAAGCGGGGAAACACCCTGCGAATCACCGATTTAGAAGGCTCTCGCGGCGTTTCCATGCTGTGCTACAACGCCGACAATGCGATCGAACGTTTCAACGCAGCAGACACCGCCAAAATTCAATTCAACGCCTTTCTCAAACAAGGCATGGTGATCTACACAGACATGGGGCGCATCCTATTTTCCATCACCCAAGATACCTCCGGCTGTCACGATTTGCTAGGAGGATGCAGCAACGCCATTAGCAATGCCAAAAAATACGGCGAAGGAGACTGGAAAAACTCCCGCGACAACTTCCTCAAAGCCCTAAGCCGGTGGGGGTTGGGCAAAAAAGATCTCATGCCCAACCTCAACTTATTTACTCGAATTGCCGTCAAACCAGACGGCACGATGGAGTTTCGCGAAGGCTGCGAAAAACCGGGTAGTTTTATCGATTTGCGAGCCGAAATGAACGTATTGACCATTATCTCTAACTGCCCCCACATCCTGCATCCGAGTTCAACTTACGCTCCCAAACCCATCCAAATTCAGATTGTAAAAACCCCCGCACCCGCACCAGACGACTTGTGCCGCACCGCCAACCCAGAAGTTGTGCGCGGCTTCACCAACACCGATGCTTTGTTCCTGCAATAGACAGCACTGCATTTAATCGGCTCCAATTCCCGCCATCATCTGCGTTTATCAGTGTTTATCTGCCTAACATCTGCGGTTAAAAGAGCCATCAAAAACTGAGGCAAAACACCTAATAAACCAGATTTGAAAACTATATCTAATCCGCACCAATCGGCGGTAAAAAAATCTGCAATTCCATCACAAAAAGTGAACCATGACTGCAACCACCCAACAAATTCTCGATCCAGCAACAGCAATTTACAACGAAGTCTTACCAGCCAGACATCCCTGGTCTCGCGTCATCAAAAAAGGACAGATTCTCCGCATTGTAGATTTAGGCGGAAATCAAGCAGTAGATTTTTTAGTTTACAATGCCGATGACCCTTCCGAACGCTACAGCGCCCCCGATACGATCGTCAATCAAGGCAACATCTTCGTCACAACAAACAGCCAACTCATCTCCAACGAAGGGCGAGCCATGATGACAATAATTGCTGACTCCTGCGGGCGGCACGATACCTCCGGCGGCGCCTGTAGCTGCGAAAGCAATTCGGTGCGGTTTGGGCTAGATAAAAAATACCAGCACGCCTGTGTTGAAAATTTCCTCGCCGCAATTCTTCCCTACGGTTTGGGCAAGCGAGATTTAGTCAGCAATATCAACTTCTTTATGAATGTTCCCGTTAGCGAAGATGGCACGCTTGAAATTGTTGACGGCATCTCCGATCCGGGAAGTACAGTTGATTTGCGAGCCGAAATGAACGCGCTAGTTGCTATTTCTAACTGCCCGCAAATGAACAATCCTTGCAATGCTTACAATCCTACGCCGATTCAGTTGATTGTTTGGGATGCGGTATAGGTTGTAGCTGAATATTCGCCAGAAACTGCCAGGGGTTTAAACCCCTGGCTAATAGCTAAAGTCCTCTTTAGAGGACTGAAGAATCGATTGCCCATTAGCAATTATCAATTATCAATTATCAATTAGCAATTACCTAAATGTTTAACAAAGTTTTGATTGCAAATCGCGGTGAAATTGCCTGCCGAATTATCCGCACGCTCGATCGCCTCGGAATTGCTTCAGTAGCAGTATATTCTGAAGCCGACGCCCGCGCCAAGCACGTTTTCGCCGCCAGCGAAGCCGTTTGTATCGGTGCAGCCGCAGCAGCAGAGAGTTATTTGCGGTTCGATCGCATTCTCGAAGTTGCGCGCCAAACAAAAGCTCAAGCTATCCATCCCGGTTACGGCTTTTTGAGCGAAAATGCTGAATTTGCCCAAGCTTGTGCCAGCGAAAATATTGCATTTATCGGCCCGACTCCGAGTCAGTTGCGCTGCTTTGGATTGAAGCACACCGCGCGGGAAATAGCCGCTGCAAATCAAGTGCCGCTAACTCCCGGAAGCGAACTTTTAGCAAGTTTAGATGATGCCCAAAAAGCCGCTGGGGCGATCGGCTATCCGGTGATGCTCAAAAGTACCGCAGGCGGTGGCGGCATCGGTTTGCAGGCTTGTTTTGGCGATCGAGATTTGGCAGAAGCATTTGAAAAAGTACAGCGTTTGAGTCAAAGCAATTTTAAACAAAGCGGCGTTTTTTTAGAGAAATACATTCAAACAGCCAGGCACATAGAAGTCCAAATCTTTGGAGATGGCAAAGGAAATGTCATAGCCTTGGGCGAGCGAGATTGTTCAGTGCAGCGGCGCAATCAAAAAGTAATAGAAGAAACCCCCGCCCCGGCTATTAGCGACGAACAGCGAAATCAGTTGTACAGTGCAGCCGTGCGGTTGGGAAAAGCGGTAAATTACCAGTCAGCCGGTACTGTTGAATTTGTGTTTGATGTCGATGCGAAACAGTTTTATTTTTTGGAAGTCAACACGCGCTTGCAAGTCGAACACGGCGTTACTGAAGCTGTCAACAACATCGACCTTGTTGAGTGGATGGTCAAACAGGCTTCGGGAGATTTGTTCCCCCTGGAAGAGTACCGCTATCGGCCGCAGGGACACTCAATTGAGGTGCGAATTTATGCCGAAGATGCCGGCAAGAATTTCCAGCCGAGTTCCGGGTTGCTGAATCAAGTTGCGTTTCCCGAAAACGCCCGCTGCGACAGTTGGATAGAAACCGGAACGGAGGTTACTCCTTTTTACGATCCGCTGCTAGCCAAAGTAATCGTTTGCGGCGATAATCGAACCCAGGCGATCGTAAAACTAAAAGCTGCTTTAGATGCCAGTGAAATAGCGGGAATTGAAACTAATTTAGATTACCTCCGCCAGATTTTGGACGATTCCAGATTCAGCCGGGGCGAACTGAGCACGCGCTTTTTAAACTCTTTTGAATACGCACCTTTAACGATCGATGTATTGGATGGGGGAACCTACAGCAGCATTCAGGATTATCCCGGGCGGATCGGCTATTGGGATGTGGGCGTGCCGCCTTCTGGGCCGATGGATCATCTGGCATTTCGATCGGCAAATCGTTTAGTAGGAAATCCCGAATCGACAGCAGGATTGGAATTCACAGCTACAGGTCCAACTCTGCGCTTTAATGCCGATACAGTTATTAGTTTGACTGGTGCAATTATGAAGGGAACGCTAAACGGCGAACCGGTGCCGTTTTGGACAGCAATTCCCGTAAAATCTGGCAGCATTCTCAAGTTAAAAGCCATTCAAGGCGGCGGCTACCGCACTTATTTAGCGGTAAAGCACGGCTTTAATGTCCCCGATTATTTGGGCAGCAAATCAACTTTTGTACTGGGCAAATTTGGCGGACACGCGGGCCGCACGCTGCGTCCGGGAGATGTGCTTAAACTGGTTCAAACTGCAACTCTGGAAGCGGAAATATCTTTGCCTCCCGAACTAATTCCCACCTACAGCAATAATTGGGAAATCGGCGTTTTGTACGGGCCTCACGGCGCGCCGGATTTCTTTACTGAGTCAGACATCGAAATGTTTTTCTCTACAGAATGGCAGGTGCATTACAACTCGACGCGGACGGGCATTCGGCTGATCGGGCCGAAGCCCGCCTGGGCGCGTCAAGACGGAGGAGAAGCGGGTTTGCACCCGTCTAACATTCACGATAATGCTTACGCGATCGGCACGATCGATTTTACGGGCGATATGCCTGTAATTCTCGGTCTTGACGGCCCGAGTTTGGGAGGTTTTGTGTGTCCTGCTACTATTGTGCAGTCGGAATTGTGGAAAATCGGGCAACTGAAACCGGGGGACAGCATTCGCTTTCACTGTTTGAGTTTTGCTGAAGCTTTGCAGCGGGAGTTAGCACAAAATAGGCAAATTGCTACTTTTTGTTTGCCTGTTTTTGGGGAAAATGCGGAGGAATTGCCCGCAGTTCCCGCCTCTCCAATTTTGCACGAAATTCCCGAATCTCCGGCACAGGTTGCTGTTACGTACCGTCAAGCTGGGGATAAATATATTCTAGTTGAATACGGCCCGTTGGTGCTGGATTTAAATTTGCGTTTTCGGGCGCACGCATTGATGGAAAAGCTGAAAGCAAATCCGTTGCCGGGTGTTATCGAATTAGTGCCGGGAATGCGATCGCTGCAAATTCATTTTGAGGGCCGCCAGATTTCGCAACAGCAGCTAATGCAGGCGCTGATTGCGGCGGAGGCGGAACTTCCGGCGATCGAGGATTTGGAAGTGCCAGCGCGAATTGTGCACTTGCCTTTATCTTGGGAAGATGAATCGACGCTGTTGGCCATTGAAAAATATATGCAGTCTGTGCGATCGGATGCACCTTGGTGTCCCAGCAATATAGAGTTTATTCGCCGCATCAACGGGCTTGACAGCATCGAACAAGTCAGAGAAATTGTATTTAATGCTAGCTATTTAGTGATGGGTTTGGGAGACGTTTATTTAGGGGCGCCCGTCGCAACTCCCCTCGATCCGCGCCACCGTTTGGTTACTACTAAATACAATCCCGCCCGCACTTGGACTCCTGAAAATGCAGTGGGCATTGGCGGCGCGTATTTGTGCGTTTACGGGATGGAAGGGCCCGGAGGTTATCAATTTGTCGGCCGCACGGTGCAAATGTGGAATCGGTTCAAACAAACGGCGGATTTCCAGTCTGGTAAACCTTGGCTTTTGCGCTTTTTTGACCAAATCCGATTTTATCCGGTTTCTCATGAGGAATTGCACCGCTGTCGGGAAGAATTTATTGAAGGGAAGTTTAAATTAAAGGTTGAGGAAATCACTTTTAATTTGAGAGAATACAATGAGTTTTTGCATTCTATTGCGGGCAGTGCTGCTGAGTTTAAAGCGCAGCAGCAGGCCGCATTTAATGCAGAGCGCGATCGCTGGGCCGCATCCGGGGAATTTGAAGCTGAATCTGCCGCAGAAGCCTCGGCGGATTTGGGTTCTGAAACGGCGGCGGAGGTTACTTTGCCGATCGGCTGTGAGGCAGTTGTCGCTCACGTTTCGGCCAATGTTTGGCAGGTGCTGGTTAATGTTGGAGATGCGGTTGCTGAGGGATCTCGGCTGTTAATTTTGGAAGCGATGAAAATGGAAATTGCTATTACTGCTGATGTTGCAGGCACTGTTGCCGAGTTGTTTTGTGAAAAGGGGCAAACGGTGACAGCCGGACAAATTCTCGTGGCGGTTCAACCGAATTAATCCCTCTGTTGTCAGTTCGGGGAAAGTGGAAGCCGTTGGATAATTGCGGGATGATTTTGATTGTTTTGTGGGATGAGTTCCTCAGCTCGTCCGATATATTTTCATCGCAGGCGGGACACCCCACAAGAATCATCCTCTAATTGTGCAACCCCCGCTCATTTAATGAAGGTTTAGCAGCAGTTATGGCTTCAAAAAGGTGGGGATACATCAATCAAGCAGGCCAGTGGGCGATCGCCCCGCAATTTTCGGTGGCGGGCAGTTTTTCGGAAGGCTTAGCCGCTGTCAAGCGCGATGGCAAGTCTGGCTTCATCAATCAAACTGGAAAGCCAGTCATTTTGCAGGTTCGATGCTTTGTTTAGGGTTTAAATTTGTTTAAGTCTCGTTAACTTAACTCCAGCAGCCCAGAATTGAGCGGCCAACCATCCTGAAATACCAGCAATTCTCCCGGCTGAATTTGCGTCCAAACTTCGTTATCTGTCAGCGGAAAAGTCGCAATAACAGCCACGCGATCGTCCTCGTTGGTCAATTCCCGAAAATCGACTGTTACATCTTCGTCGATCGAGTGAGCGCTAGCAAAAGGTGCTTGTCGCACAATATAATGCAGATTAGTAGAACAGTGGGTGAACAAGTGTTCTCCATCGGAAAGTAAATAATTAAAAATTCCGTATTCGGCCAAACTTTTAGTAATTTCCTCCAGTGCTGGGTAAATTTCCGCTAAAGCAGGCTTACTTTGAGGAAAAGTGGAGCGCAGCTTTTCTAATATCAAACAGAATGCTTTTTCGCTGTCAGTTTTGCCAACCGGTTTGTAAACCCCGGCACATTCTGGATCAAAGTTTTCCAGATTTCCGTTGTGAGCAAACACCCAATAACGTCCCCAAAGTTCCCGAATAAAAGGGTGGCAGTTTTCCAGAGCAATTTCGCCTTGCGTAGCTTTGCGGATGTGAGCAATAACGTTAGTTGAATGAATGGGATAGCGACGCACTACTTCTGCAACCGGAGAAGCAATCGCAGGTTTAGAGTCTATAAAAAGGCGACATCCCAAACCTTCAAAGAAAGCAATTCCCCAACCGTCTTGATGAACGTCTGTTCGGCCACCTCTTGCAGAAAAACCCTCAAAAGAAAAGCAAATATCTGTTGGAACATTGCAGTTCATTCCCAGTAATTGGCACATAGCTTTTAAATCTCTGGAGTTTGAATGGATGTCGCAGCTCTTGGCAGCTACAGATTTGCGATGATAGTATTATAGTATGAATTGATTTAGCCTAATAAAAAAACGAATAATTTTGGATTGTCAACCGTAAGGCTACTTAAATTAAAAAAAATGCGTGAAGCCAAGCTATCCCGTTCGTTAAGCGGGCCCGTTGCGCTAGGGAATCGCCCAAAATTCAATCGCGTTCCCGCCAAAACAGTCCTCATCGTTCCATTTGTCCTGGAATTTTTTTAGTTAAATTCAGGTAAAATTCAATTTTCTGGGGGGAAATCAGAAAATTGCTTGATATTCTTTAAAACTATTTGAGGCTTCCCTTTGTATTGTTCTACCTTCCCACTGACATAGACATATCCGCGTCCCAGCCCCGCATAACGCTTCTCGATTAGCCGCTTCAATGGAGCCATTTCATCAGTTTCAGCATCCGGTATCCACAAATCTAATTTATGATAAACTGAACCCGCATAAATCAGAGCGCTGTCGCCAATCCATTTACTAATTCCCGCCTGCAAATCGCAGAAAATAGTAATAGATTTAGCTCTCTCAGAAGCCGCTAATATTTTCGGGTAGTGCAACCTCAAAGAAAGCGCTCCTCCTGTTGCTTCCGACAACCGAAACTCTTCAACAATCGAGCCTCGCATCGACCACCAAGGCAGTAAATTAGCATAGTTGCGAGAGGGAATTTTGGCATTGATAATCGGATTCCAAATCATCAGATTGTAAGCTTTTGCTGCCGATTCTGCCTCAGTCATCTGGCGGTGATACAATCTCGATCGCCCGTATTTCACAAAGTAGGGACTCCAGCCTTCTGCAATCAGTTTAAGATTGTAATTTTCTGCGTCTTTATGTACGTAACAGAGGAGACGCCCGTAGTTGTCGCGGTGTTTTTCGAGAGCCACTTCAACCGAATCGTCTGTATCAAATTCTATGTCAATTTGAGCAAGTCCGCCATCTGCTGTGGCGAAGTATTTTTTAGCCATTTCTGAAGCTGCTTTCCCCGCCGCAGTTACAGGTTTAGAGCCTCCCGAATGGCTTTCTTCTGTATCGACGCAAATCAGGCGCAGAGACTCGGTTTTGCCGTTGAGAAAAATTTTGATGCTGTCGCCATCAACTACTTTAGTTATTTGCAGGTTCGGAATTCTGGTTGCCATATTTTCAACCCTGTTGCACTTGAGATTTCATGCAGGTATCGCTTGGATTATACACGAGTTCGTTATCACTATAGCCATCCTAAATTATTTGTGAAGTTCTTACTCCCTCCCCTTGATAAGGGGAGGGTTGGGGTGGGGTCAAACCTTTACGACTCCTGCAAGGATTGCTATAGCAACTGGAATTTGTGTTTTTTATATTAAAACTTGCCAACAGTCGCGTATTTGATTAAATCGGGAAAAAAATCCCTAAAATCAGATTCTAAGCGTTGATAGTTAGCTGTCAAATCTTCTATGCCGCTTGCCAAGTTATTTGTCCGTTTGAGTCGCGCCGACATTCTTGTAAGAGTGATGCCGATTTCGGGAATTTCCTGATAAGATGAAAGCAAGTCGCGGGCAATTATTGTGGGCAGCACCCGCTGGAGAGATTCAGGCAATATATCGCGGTTGTCTTGCAGGACTTTATAGACATGGCGAGAAAAATCTGGGAGCGGAATTTCTGAATATTCCAGCCAATTTTTAGCTAAGAAGTGGTCGTAAAACACGTCAATCAAAACTCCAGCAAACCTTCGTCTGTGGGAAGAAACAAGGCTTTTACTCGATCGCACTATGGCGTGAGAATCCGTGTAGCTATCTACTTTGCGGTGCAAATCGATGCCCTTTCTAATTTCCTCGGGATAAACGTTGACGGCCGTTCCTTTGACAAAATCTCCTAAGAGGTTGCCAATCAAGGATTCTGGCGTGCCTTCTGATAAGAATAGATGAGCCAAATAATTCATCGATTATCAATTAATTTTTGTGGAGCGATCGAGTTTCACCTTCCAAGCTCCTGATATATTCGCGAATCACATCGGTTTTTGTTCGACCGCTGTTCGCGCAATAAGCTTCCAGCCGAAGCATTTCGATTTCAGGCAGTCGAATGGTTAGAACTTTAACATTGTTACTCATACTGCAATTATACTGAAAAATGCAGTACAATTATAGCAGATAAATGCGCCTTGGCAGAATGTTGCCGCACCATGCCAAGACGACTTCCCCGAAGTTGAACGTCCAACAAAGGAGCAATTTAATTATGATTCAAGATCCAGAAAAAGAACCAGAACGCTGGGACGAGCCGATTTTAGCGGATAACCCCAGGCAAGCGAAACAGGAGTGCCAAAAACGAGCCGCTACCGAGTTGAATTAGAATCTGTAACTCAACCCCGAAAAGTTGAAAATCGCCCTCAAGTCTACCGTTGCAACTACAAGGAGAAAGAGTAATGGCTGTTCTGGAATGTGTAAAACCGGGTGCTAAACTCGGTCAAATTATTCTTGCCGTCGATCTTACTGTTGCCGGTGCTGTCGATCGCGTTTTGGCCAAAATTCAAGACTTGGGATATCACCCAGAAATTCGTCATGTCAACTATCCGTCTGGAGTTCACGTCTTGGCAATTCTCAAAGACGAACAGCACAAGCAAGCAGTTGATGATGACTACTTGCTGGAGGATTGGCTACAGGTAAGGTCTGAAATTAAGGCCGATGCCGTTCATCTGTGGCGCGGCAAATAAGCTGTTTTTGGTATATCCGTGAATCTGGGATAACAAAAGAGCGATCGCCTAACTGTAGTATGCGGGCGATCGCATCACAAATTTATTTCAGAAGTAGTGTTGCAGCCTATTGAGAGCTATACTCACCAAATGTTGTCACATACCCCTTAACAGTAACTCCCATATCTAATTCCTCGTGATGAATAAGTAGGTTAGATAATTGGGCAATCAAAAATTCAATCTCGCGACGGTTCTCAAACTGGAGAAAAATACTGCTACCTTCACCCTTAATAATCACCGTTGGAATATCGCTGTCGTCTAACTGTGAATCAATATCTGGGATTATTTGTCTGATTTGCTCTTCAGTCCACATCTGACTCATTCCTCTATCTCCCGTTCAAAAATACAGCGGTATGACTTACCACTCTTATTGAGAATGACACCGCAGAAAGTGCAGCGCCCCTCGCCTCTTAATTCATTATACTCTGCCAACTCACGGCAGCGACGAATAGCAGCTTGCCGATCGCTAGTAGCAACGATTGTGTCTGCATCAAGCCAAACTTTATTTTCAGGGTTTTCTAACATTCCTACACTCTACATTGCCGTAAATATTGCATCATTGTCAATAAACCCAAAGAAACCCGGTTTCTGGCTATTGTGCAAGATTTCAATTGGTGTATCTCATTTTTGCAATATTCGTAGTGGCTCTCGCATTCCCGCAGTAAGTCTGTGCTTATAACTAATAAATTATCTCCCGGAATGCGAGAACGCTTACAAAATTGGGATGCACCCGATTTCAATTAGACCGAACAATTAAATCACAGATGAACGCTAATGTAATTATATCTGCGTTCATCCGCGTTAATCAGCTAAAATCTGCGGTTGCACACCCCTACGCACCGCCCCGCAACTTATCCAAAACCGTCCGGTCTTCCAAAGTCGAAGTATCCCCAGAAACCTCTTGTCCCGCAGCCAAAGAACGCAGCAAACGCCGCATAATCTTCCCGCTTCGAGTCTTCGGCAAAGCATCGGTAAATCGAATTTCACCGGGACGGGCGATCGCCCCAATTTCCTTAACAACGTGCTGCTTCAATTCCTTAGCCAATTCATCGCTAGGTTTCTGCGAGTTGTCCAGCGTGACAAAAGCCACAATGTCCTCACCTTTAATCTCATCCGGTTTACCAACAACCGCAGCTTCCGCCACCGCTGGATGCGATACCAAAGCTGACTCAACTTCCATTGTGCCGAGTCGATGTCCGGCCACATTAATTACATCGTCAACGCGGCCCATTACCCAGAAATAACCGTCTTTGTCTTTGTGCGCGCCGTCCCCTGCAAAGTACACAAATTCGCCATCTTTCGGGTGCAAATATTCCCAATAAGTGCGGCGGAAGCGATCGGGATCGTTGTAAAGTGTCCGCATCATTCCCGGCCAAGGATGTTTCACCACTAAATAACCGCCGCTTTCGTTAGTGACTGGTTCGCCATCTTGGTCAACAACATCGACCACAATTCCAGGGAAGGGTAGGGTTGCAGAACCGGGTTTTGTAGGAATTGCACCGGGCAAAGCGGTAATCATAATTCCCCCGGTTTCTGTTTGCCACCAAGTATCGACGATCGGACAATTCGAGTTGCCAATTACGCGCTGATACCACATCCAAGCTTCAGGATTAATCGGTTCGCCGACGGTTCCTAACAAGCGTAAAGATGACAAATCTCTGGCATTCGGCAAGTGTTCGCCCATTTTCATAAACGTGCGAATTGCGGTGGGTGCAGTGTAGAAAACGGTGACGCCGTATTTTTCAATTACATCCCAAAAACAGCCGGGATTAGAAGGGCGAGGAGCACCTTCATACATTAAAGTTGTCGCGCCGTTGGATAGCGGCCCGTAGACAATATAACTGTGTCCAGTAATCCAGCCGACATCAGCAGTACACCAGTAGACATCGGTATCTTGGAGGTCGAAGATCCACTTGGTTGTCATGTGGGTATAAAGGTTATAACCGCCCGTTGTATGGACGACTCCTTTGGGTTTTCCGGTACTTCCAGAAGTGTAAAGAATGAACAGCAAATCTTCGCTATCCATCGGTTCGGCAGGGCAGTCGGCGGATGCAGTTTTTTGCAAATCGTGCCACCAAAGATCGCGCCCCGGTTCCATGTCAATTTGCTGTTTGGTGCGCTGAACTACCAGAACGTTGGTAACGCTGGGTACGGCATTATTTGCTAGTGCTTTGTCTACTTGTGTTTTGAGGCCAACTGCTGCATCTTTGCGGAAGCCTCCGTCAGCGGTAATGACGAGTTTTGCTTGGCCGTCGTTGAGCCGATCGCGCAAAGCTTCTGCACTAAATCCGCCAAAAACAACGCTGTGTACTGCACCGATTCTGGCGCAGGCTAGCATGGCGATCGCAGCTTCGGGAATCATGGGCATATAAATGCCGACGCGATCGCCCTTTTGGACTCCCAATTCTTTGATGACGTTCGCCATTTGGCAGACTTCCCGGTGGAGTTGCGCGTAGGTGAGGGTGCGGGAGTCTCCGGGTTCGCCTTCCCAAATCAGGGCGGCTTTATTTTTGCGCCAAGTGGTTAAGTGGCGATCGAGACAATTGTAAGAAATATTAATTTTACCGTTGACAAACCATTTAGCAAAAGGCGGCTGCCAGTCGAGCACGGTATCCCAGTTTTGGAACCAGTGCAATTCTTGGGCAGCGAGTTCTGCCCAGAATGCTTGGGGGTCAGCTTTGGCTTTGTCGTAGAGGGCTTGGTACTCTTCTAGGCTTTTAATGTGAGCTTTTTGAGAGAATTCAGCGGGCGGCTGAAATAGCCGTTTTTCATGCAGAATTGATTCGATCGTATCTTGTGACATCGTTCTTAACTTTAATTTCGGTTAGTCTTTTTAACTATTGTTTGCATAAGTTGGGGCAAAAGTATGTTTATTTTCCTTAAGACTTTGGGAAATTTTGTATTAGGTTGAGAGGTTGTTCTTTGTTTGGCTCGCAGATGAAGGCCGATTAACGCACATGAAGAGGATTTTTTAACCTATTTAAGGCTTGATTATTCTTGGAAATTATTGGGACTAAATAAAAATTTAAACTTGTACTTTATTATAAATAAAATCAGCTATTATTAGGTAGGCAGTTAAATTTAATTAAATGAAAGCTATGACCCAAAATTTAGAAGCAAGCCAACTTTCTCTAAACGACGTTCGCCGCCTTCTCAAATTGGAAAGACAAACAGGAGGAGGTTTTACGGATTTTTTTTCTCTAGAACCTCTGACGGATTTTGAACAGCAGCAACTGTTGGAAATCAGTAATGACTTTTGGCGGTATCTAGAAGCAGGTAAAGTTTCTGAAGAATTGGTTAAGTTTTTAGCACTTTCACCGTTAATGAGATTAACGGGTTTTTTTAAAGTTCCTGTGGTGCTGACAATGGAAGATAGCATCCCGATCGAGGTTGAAGATCGGGATATTTTAATTAAAGGGCGGTTGGATGTTTTAGCCGTAAATCAGCCGGATGCAGAGCTGGCGGCTGCACAGTTTTGGATTTTGGTCGTTGAGGCGAAAAATAGTGCGATCGATCCTTGGGCCGGTTTGCCGCAATTGCTGACTTATGCTTATAAAAGTTTGCAGCAGCAATCGTCTGTTTGGGGATTGACAACGAATGGACGCAACTATCAGTTTGTGTATCTGACGCGGGGCAATCCTTGCACTTATCAGATTTTACCAGACTTGAGTTTGACTGACACAGAGCGATCGCTCTTGTTGGCGCAAGTCTTTAAAGCTATTTGCAAGTTGCAGAATGTGCAGTTAAAGTTGGCTTAATCTCGGCGCTTAAAATCTGTGCTTACCCGTACTGCTTAGACAAGTATTCTGTAACATCGGGGGAAAAACCTTTAGTCGCTAATCGTCCTCTATCGCTGGTTTCAACTGTTGTTAATTTCTGTTTAAAAACTGCCGCTTTAATTATAAATTAAGATTTGTTAAAAATTTTGATTTAGCGAGTGACAAAATACAAGTTTTTCTCTAAAATAAGAGACAATTTGACCCGGAAACTGAAGGTAAGAAAATGTCTGAACTTAGACAAAATCTAATTACCAGAGATTGGGTAATCATCGCCACGGAACGGGCGACCAGGCCGGATCAATTCGCAAACAAAAAAAAGTGGGCAGCAGTAGTGCCACCGCACCGTGCCGATTGCCCGTTTTGCGTGGGAAATGAGGAAGACGCAACTTTAGAAACTTGCCGTTTGGGCGATTCCCTACGGGATAGCTTCGCTTCACGCACGGGCTGGAAAGTGCGGGCAATTTATAACAAATATCCCGCCCTCTCCCCGACAGCAGAATGGATGAGGATATCATCGGGAATTCACCGCACGATGGCGGGAATCGGCGTTCACGAGGTAATTGTCGAACACCCGCGGCACGATTTGACTACAGCTTTGTTGAGTGTGGAAGAAGTTGCAAACATACTTTTAGTATACCGCCAGCGCTATGTAGAAATTAGAAAAAATCCCCACATTGAAACAATTATTATCTTCAAAAATCACGGGGAAACTGCCGGAACTTCTCTGGAACACCCCCACTCGCAGATAGCAGCGACGCCCGTTGTACCCAGCCAATTTCGCAGTCGCATCGACGAAGCTATTAGATATTTTGACGACACGGGAGAATGTCTGTTTTGCCGCACTTTGGAAGATGAATTAGCGGCGAAGGAAAGAGTGATTTGTGAGAGTGAACATTTTGTGGCTTTTATCCCTTACGCTGCACTTTCACCGTTTCACACTTGGATTTTTCCGCGTCGGCATTCCTCTTCGTTTGATGAAATTACTGATGCGGAACTTACCGATCTTGCTTATACTTTGAAAACTGTACTGGCTAAGCTTTATTACGGATTGAACAATCCCGATTACAACTATAATATTCGATCGGTGCCGATCGCCCAACGGGCAACAAAATACTTTCACTGGTATATCGCAATTATTCCCAGAGTCACCAAGCAAGCAGGGTTTGAGTTGGGCAGCGGGATGTTTATCAATACTGCTTTGCCGGAAGAAAGTGCGGCGTTTTTGCGATCGATCGAAATTCCTAGCGACAGTAACTTCCCCCCCATCTAAAGTATCCTACATCACAATAGTCAAAGTTACTTCAAATTCTGGTGGAAATGCACACCGCTACTCTGAGTTGCGAGTCTGCGTTGAGGGAGGAAACTGATATTTGAGATTAAAGAATGGGGAATAAGGAATCATCTAATGATTTAGATCATCTGCCTAAAGTTGCATTCTTTTGTGAAACTGGTATCATTTACGAGCTCAACTTATGAAGGTACAAATACTTAGGGCTTGTACCAAACTCACAATAAACTTTCGACATACTGCCAGCCGTCGTCGCTAAAAGTAGCTCTCAACATATCTCTAATTTTGGCATCGATCGATAATATCCCCTCACCAGAGTCACCATTCTCACCGATTTCGCAACTGTCTTCAGACATATGTTCTTGGATGTGGGCCAGAGTATGAGCGAAATTAGCCAGAAAATAATGTTCGTGCACCCACGCTGTCGGATCTGGTATTTCTGGACTCCCAAAAGCTCGATCGACTAAATCTTTTTTTGCAACATCGTCAGTCTGGTTTTTCATGTTGAGTTCGATTTAGGTAGAACTGGTAACTTATCCTATTTTAAGCTTAATTGTCAACAGGATGGCGATCCGGATCGACCACAGCAGTGACAAATTTGTGTAGTTTGTGCGATCGCGATCCTCATCTTTTTGTTGATCGCGTGTTATCATTTTACATCACACTCCGTGACCAATAATTTTCACCTCTGGTAAAATACACTTGGGCATCATTCCGTGAACTCCTTTTTGGGGATTGTTGACAGCCTGCGTAATCCTAAAATTTACCGCGATGGAACACAAAACATAAGCCTCTTCTTCTTTGAAACCTGCAAACTTTTGCAGCCAATAAACCGTCTGTTTAACCGCCATCTCAAACGCTTCATCTAATGTTCTACCGAATCCCATAATCACAATATGAGTCGGCGTTTCTGCAAACGGAAATATCAGAAAAAAATCCTTGCGTAAGATAATTTTAATAGTCCCGTTCATCGAAGTTTCAATGGCAGTACCGTCAACTTCACCATCTCCTTGTGCCGAATGTCCATCGCCGATGGACAGTAAACCGCCGCGCAGAAAAACAGGTAAAAATAACCGCGTTCCTGCTTGGAGTTCCTGATTGTCCATATTGCCGCCGTAGCGCTCTGGAGGAATAGAAGAACGGTTGATTTCTGCATTAGCCACGCCGATAATTCCAAAAAAAGGATGCAGAGGAATCCCAAGGCGGCTACCTGGGGGAAATTCCCCAGTTTTTTGCTCTAAATCTAGCGGAATAAACCGCAATTTAGGTTCGGGAAAATACTCAGGTAATGCTCCCCATCCGGCGCGAATTGCATTAAATCCTACTGGCAAACTTGGGTAAACATCCTCAATGTGAATTTCTAAAACGTCTCCCGGTTCGGCATTGTTAACATAAATCGGGCCTGTCAGCAAGTGGGGCCCTGGGCCAACTTTGCGGTTGGGAGGCAAATTCTGACAAATATCTAAAAATTCGGGGGTGAGAAATTCCGGCGGGGCTTTGTCAGCAACATAATATCCTGAATAGGTTTCGATGTCGATGCGATCGCCCGAATCGACGATTAAAGCAGGTTCGATATTCGGAGAGAAACCGCCCAAATGTACGGTTTTGCAGTTAGCCTTGAGAAGGTGGCGAGTCATGGGATTTTGGATTTTAGATTTTAGATTTTAGATTGAAGGAAGGGTGTTAAGAATGTTATATCGCAAGTTTCAAGCATTTTTGAGAAAGATTTTTTTTAATGAACCGCAGAGGGCGCAGAGGGCGCACAGAAAGAGAAAGAGAATGGAGAGTTCAGAAAATGTGAAAAAATGGTTGAAGTTTGTTAGATGTGAGATATTTTACTAATTTCTTAACTTTTTGATAACTTTGGTAGTTTAAAATTTAAAGTGGGCGGGGGCGGTTTTATATGTATTTGGATGGGGAGTTCTCTTTGGCTGGTGAAACCCGCCCCTACAAACTAATGGCTAATGACTTATGTGGACACCATTGCCCGATAAATTAGAAAATCATAGAGATTTACCCCGCAATCCCTGGTTTTTTGCTGTTTTGATGTTGATTGTCGTCTTGCTAGGTTTCATTATGCAATTTTACATTAACAAACCTCAGCTTTTAAGCGATCCGTTTTTGCAACTCCCAACAGCAAACTCGGTGCGAGTTGTTTGGTTTACCGAGTTTGCTGGTACTCGCAACAGTGTTGCTTACGGCGAAAATTTGAATCAACTTGTGACGGCAAATACTACTAAGCTAAGCCGCACTCGCGAAGACAAAGACTCGCGCATCTCCGAGGAAATGAAACAAAGCATCATTGACAGTAATCCAATTGTCCGCGACATCTGGCGCCACGAAGCAGAAGTCCCCAATTTAAAGCCCGGTGTTCGCATTCCTTATCGAGTCACCAGCGAAAGAGAAGACGGCGCATCTGTCAGCAGCAAACTTTTCACTCTTTCTCCGACACCAGCAGCAGGAATTCCGCTCAAAATTCTCCTCACTTCCGACCATCAATTGATGCCTATGACAGCAGCAAATCTCCAGAAAGTAGCCGAAACAATTGGGAGAGTTGACGCAGTTCTTATGGCAGGGGATTTAATTAATATACCCGATCGCGCTTCTGAATGGTTTGACGACTACCGGGGCCGCGCCTTCTTTCCCTCTCTGCAAGGTCGCGCCTTTTCCGAACTCGACAAAAACGGCATCAAAACCGTTTACAGCGGCGGCGAACTGATCCAACACGCGCCTCTATTCCCCGCCATTGGCAATCACGAAATTATGGGTAGGTTTTCAACCAACAGCAAACTCGATGACCAATTTAACGATCCTTTTCCCCGCGCTGCTGCGGAGAAAATATACCCATACTCAACTCAAAAATCTGTGGTGACAGATAAAGATGTTTGGCTAAAAAACAATAGTTTTAATAGCGATACCTATGACGAGATTTTCAATTTACCGGGAGGCAAAAATTACTATGCTGTGACTTTTGGGGACGTGCGGTTAGTAACTTTGTATGTTACGAATATCTGGCGGACTCCGAATTTAGATCCGGATGCCAGAGGCAGGTATCGGGAACGGGACAAAGATTTTAATAATCCCGAAAAATGGGGATACGGACAGCATATTTTTGAGCCAATTGTCAAGGGCAGCGCTCAATATACTTGGCTGCAACAAGAGTTAAAGAGTGCGGATTTCCAGCAGGCAAAATATAAAATTGTGATGTTTCACCACCCGCCGCATTCTCTGGGTGACAATATTGTACCTGCTTATACTGATCCAGTGCAAATAGTCGATCGCGCTCTCGATGGCGAGATTAAAATGGTGCGTTACGAGTATCCGAAACAGCAAGATTATCTGATTCGGGATGTAGTGCCACTACTAGAAACAGCGGGGGTGCAGTTGGTATTTTACGGACATTCGCACTTGTGGAATCGATTTGTCAGTTCCAGCGGAATGCACTTTTTGGAGACTTCTAATGTGGGCAACAGTTACGGTGCTTTTGTGGGGGAAAAGCGCCGATTTGTGCCGCCGGGATATCGGGAAGATTACAGTGCTATTGGAGACCCGAACGGATTGGAACCTGTGGTGCCGACTGTTGCGCCTTTGTTGGGAGAAGACGGGCGGCCGCTGCCTTATATTGATAGCAATGATCTCACGGCTTTTACTATTTTTGATACGGGGGAGGGTACGGTTAGCAGCTACTATTTTGATACGCGGAAACCGGAGTCGGAAGTGGTGAAGTTTGATGAGTTTAAGTTGAAAAATTCGTAAATTGATTTAGTAGAGACAGGGCCGTGTTCAAAGCGTCTCAACTTAAGACTAAAACCCTCTATTTCTCTCGTTTATATCCAAGTCTCGATCCCCCTAAATCCCCCTGGTTGTTGGGGGACTTTGAAGACTCTAGTCCCCCCCTTGTTAAGGGGGGTTAGGGGGTATCAGGAGGTTAGTGGAAATCGAAAAGATTGTGAACTCAAATGATTAAACCTTTTCTTTCGCAGGCGGAACCAAACCGGTTTTATTCAAACCCGCATCAATCTGCCTGAGCAATTTAAAATCATCTTCGGGTAAGGAATTAACAGGCGAGTGTTTTTCCAGAAACGAGAATGCTTGGCGAAATTCACGCGGCCGGGAGTCGATCGCACTATCGAAGTGACAAGGTACAATCCTTTGAAAGTCCCAACTCGCGACTTTATCCACCCAATCGAGAGTTTCCCTCGGGGCGCGGTTGAGAATCAAAGTCTGCAAAATCGGCGCCACAAACAACCGCCCTCCTCCCCGCAAAGCCTCAAACGAGCGCACCCAATCTGTTTTCCACTTGAACGGATACAACCCGAAATAAGCTTTCCTAGAGCGTTCTGGCGCTTGGCGGGCCCTGGCAAATACCTCCGACCACGGCGGCACTTCCAGCACGCTGGGGCTAAAATACATGGCAAATAAGGCGATTCTCTGCCACCCTTTGCGCCGATTTTCGTGGGTGTCTGCCACAATGTCCGAGGCGCTTTCTTTGGCGTGAAATAGCAGCGGGTAGGAGTCGAGTTGGACGATCGCGGGCGGATTTTCGGGAATTGAAACCACGGAATCTGTTAACATCAGCGTGCGCGATCGTCTGTGAAATAACGCAACTTCAGCAAATCTGCCCAAACCGAGGTCGAGGGGGCCGAGAATTGCCCAGTCAAATTGCTCGGCTAACGGGGTGTTGGTGCTGTCAAGGGGCAGTACAGAGGTGCGTTTCGCCGGCAAACCCAGCCAACTCAGCGGCAAATTCACGGGGAAACTCCACTGTTGCGGGGCGACAAACACCTGCGCTTGGGGAAAACACCTCGCAAAGGGGCCGACAAAAACTTTGTGCTCGATGCCCGAAACCGTTGTCAGCAGGATGTACTTAACCTCGCCGTGCTCTGCTACTAACTCTTTTACCAAGCGGATGCACTCAGGAGTCGGTGCAACGGGGGCGTAGACGAGAAGGCCTTCGGGTTCTAATTTAATTACAGTCATCCGAATCGGGACGACTACGTAGAAAATGCCTTGTATTTGGTCAAAAGTCCAGATTGTGTCCTTGACTATTTCCTTGCGGATGGTGCGCCGCTTGCTGTAGGGATAGAGGGGGACGACTGGCCAAAAGGCCCAAGAATAGTCCCGATTGTCAATCTGTGCTGATGTTGGTATGCCTTCGCCCTCTGCCACTGGTGCGACTCCTTGCCGATTTTTTTGTACGTGCGTGCGATCGAACTATTTTTATCTTATTTCAATCGTGTTGCGCGGATTCGAGGAGTTGAAAAGGGGTTTCACCAGGCCTGGGTGCGAGAACTATTAAACCAACTGTTCAGGATTGATGCCTAGTTCCCGCAACCGCGCCGCTAGTCTTTCCTCTCGCTGTTGAGATTCTGTCAGTTGCTGTTGAGATGCTATGAGTTGCTGTTGAGATTCTATCAGTTGCCGTTCCGCCGCCGTTGCTCTTTCACCCGGACTCAAAATCAACCCTCCTTCGGCCGTAAACCAGCGCAACCACAACCGATTCATACTCTTATAACTGCCTTGCCACCAACCTAAACTCAACTGCAACTCAGGAATAAATAACCGCCCATCAATTAATTCTGTAGGTTCATAGTGGCCTCCTACAAGATGAAAAGCTCGCAATTCATCCGTGTAGCGACTGAACACAAAATAGTAAGGAATCCGCAAAATTTGTTCATAAACTTGCCACTTAGTCGGCGGTTCCCCAGCTTGCTGAACAGTCCGCCCTAAATCTTCATCTTCAGTTCCCGGCGATAGCAATTCCACCACCACAAACGGATTTACCCGTTCTTGCCAAACTACATAACTCAAACGCATATCGCGCCCTTGATAAAGCCTTGGCACACCCACCGCAGCAAACCAATCCGGGCGTTTATGCCAGCGCGGTTGTGTTGCATCGTAATACAAATTTAGGTCACTGGCTGTAAAGACTTGTTCCGCATCCCATCCCGGCGGCAAAAACGTGAATTCCAAGAGTTGCGGCTGATCTAAATGAAACGTATCAGGCAAACCGGGTTCCTTTGGGTCTTGGCTAGGTAAATCATACATTGTTGGCAAACTCTGCCGGGGGTCTAAAGGCGGTTCAGCTTGAGCAGGCGGGTAAGTCGGGAATGTCATCAGAAATATGGGTTAGAAACCCCGTCCTTTTAGGACGGCTTTACATTGAGTTAAAACTTTTGTGGGGTGGAGGGGTATGGTTGCCCCTCCGGCGAGGTATGGTTGCCTCAATCTCCCATTTCTGGGGTAAAGTTAGCTTCGCCAATGTTTTAAGAGCTTGTTAGGCTGAAAGCACTGTCCCAGTGACCTTAGAACTGTTTAACCTTCAGCGACAGAGCAAGGAACTAGCTACGCATTCCAGGGTGTCGTGACTCAAAAAACGTAGTCAGTTAAGACTTAGGCCCGTCAGAACGGCTTGTCAGATTTCTCTTTCAAGCCTCATGCCTTCAGGCTGAGGTTCCTGACAATGAATTCTGAGGTTGCTTATCCTGATATGATTATAACCTTGTGAGAATGTCTTGCATTTCCAAAGAATTCCCATTAACTCTCAATCTCAAATCTCAAATCAAAACTCCAAAATCGATATGACTCAAAACTACCGCATCACTCTTTTACCAGGAGACGGAATCGGCCCTGAAATTATCGCTGTGGCGGTAGATGTCCTGAAACTTGTCGGCCAACAATTGGACATCGGCTTTGAATTTCAAGAAGCTTTAATGGGCGGCGCTGCTATTGACGCAACAGGCAATCCGCTACCCGAAGAAACACTGGAAAAATGCCGCAACTGTGATGCAGTATTGTTAGCAGCAATTGGCGGTTACAAGTGGGATAATTTGCCCCGCGAACAGCGCCCGGAAACGGGATTATTAGGACTGCGCGCCGGATTGGGATTGTTTGCAAATTTGCGTCCGGCGACTATTTTACCGCAATTGGTTGATGCTTCTAGTTTGAAACGGGAAGTTGTTGAAGGCGTGGATATTATGGTCATCCGCGAACTCACAGGCGGCATTTATTTCGGCAAACCGAAAGGCATTTTTGAGACGGAAACAGGCGAAAAACGCGGTGTTAATACGATGGCTTACACCGAGTCGGAAATTGACAGAATCGGGCGAGTGGCTTTTGAGACGGCCAGGAAGCGCGGGAAAAGGCTGTGTTCCGTTGATAAAGCGAATGTTTTGGATGTTTCGCAACTGTGGCGCGATCGTATTATTGCCCTTTCTTCAGAATACCCTGATGTCGAACTTTCTCACCTCTATGTTGACAATGCAGCAATGCAGTTAATTCGCTGGCCGAAACAGTTCGATACAATTGTCACGGGCAATTTATTCGGCGACATTCTTTCCGATGCTGCGGCGATGCTAACTGGTAGCATTGGGATGCTGCCTTCTGCTAGTTTGGGAGCAAGCGGGCCGGGAGTTTTTGAACCCGTGCACGGTTCCGCACCCGACATCGCCGGACAAGATAAAGCAAATCCCATCGCCCAAGTTTTGAGTGCGGCAATGATGTTGCGCTACGCCTTAAATCAGCCGGAAGCTGCTAATAAAATTGAGCAAGCAGTTGTCGAAGTTTTGGAGCGAGGTTATCGCACTGGTGATATCATGTCGGAAGGCATGAAACTCGTCGGCTGTCGGGCAATGGGCGATGCTTTAATTGAAGTTTTGCAAGGTTGATCTATTTATTTTTTAGATACTGTCTTGACCTGTCAAGGGGTAGCGTTCAAATAATTGAGATCGAAAGGCTTTTGGGATTTTAAAATCCCAAAGGCCAAATGCAGCAACTTCCGATATCATTGCATCAGGTGGTTGTCCCTACATCATAACTGCGGGTATTGTACCATGAAGTAGTTCGTATAAATTAACACATTTCTCTCTATGCAAAATCTCTATTTAAAAACATCTTTCGTCTTTGGTAGCACTAAAGTGGCTTTCAAATAAACTGCTGCGTGGATGCTTAAAATTCGCCAATAATTCAAAGCCAAGTTTTGCCAAGTCGGTTCGTAGACTGCACTCTTCTCGAATAACTGCGGTAAGATGGTGCGATCGCACCATCTTACCGCGCTTCCCTCAACCGTTCACATAATAATCCCGCGTTCCCTTCGCATTCATCGCTTCTCCGAGTCGATTTAACCCGTACACGTAAGCAGCAGTTCTCATGGAAACTGACAATTCCTGAGATTTTTTCCAAATTGCTTCAGTTTCTTCGACCATTTTATGCTTCAACCGCTGGTTGACTTCCTCCAGCGTCCAATAAAGCCCGCTGCGGTTTTGCACCCACTCAAAATAACTAACCGTTACACCTCCGGCATTGACTAAAATATCAGGGATTACTTGAATTCCCCTCGCTTCTAACATCAAATCAGCAGCCGAATCAATCGGCCCGTTAGCTACTTCAAAAATAAACTTAGCCTTAACATCATTAACATTCGCTTCCGTTATTTGATTCTCCAAAGCTGCTGGAACCAGCACGTCTACATCTAATGCTAAAAGCTGTTCATTTGTCAAGATTTCGTGTTCTATAATATTGCAAACTGAACCTTCGCAGTAAAGAGCTTTGATACCTTTGTTAGAGTCTTTAAAGCCTCGAATACTGGGGATGTCCAGCCCTTGTTTAGCATAAATTCCGCCTTGGGAATCGCTGACAGCCACTACTTTGTAACCGGCTTTCCAGAGCAGTTCTGCTATTTCGGCACCGGCATTACCAAAACCTTGTACTGCTACAGTTGTATCTTGAGGATTTAGCTCAAATTTGGGTAAGATAGTTTGTACTACAAAAAAAGCACCCATTGCTGTTGCGGTATCTCTGCCCAAACTGCCGCCGATTGTCACTGGTTTACCAGTCACTACCGCTGGAGAAAGCTGCCGCTTAATAATATTATACTGATCCATCATCCAACCCATAATCATGGGGTTGGTGTAGACATCCGGTGCGGGAATATCGACATCGGGGCCGATGAAATCTGCGATCGCATCGACATAGCCCCGGCTCAACCGTTCCAATTCCAGTTTGGACAATTCCTTGGGATTGAGAGTAATTCCGCCCTTGGCTCCTCCAAAAGGCAAGTTCAAAACTGCACATTTAAAAGTCATCCAAAATGCTAAGGATTGCACTTCATCAAGGGATACTCCCGGATGATAGCGCACTCCTCCTTTAGACGGGCCTCTGGTATTGTCGTAGCGCACTCGATAACCTTGAAAAATTCGCAGGGAACCGTCGTCCATCCGCACGGGAATCGATACAATTAAACTGGATTTGGGGTGTTTCAGCCTTTCAATCGTATCCTCGGAAAGCGACACATATTTTAAGGCTCGTTCTAATCGGCGGCTGGCATCGGCAAATAATGATTCAGACATAATTGGAAGGAAGAAGGAAAGCACGACACGGATTTTGACACGGATACACGGATTAATTATTTAGTGTCCGGCAGATTTTTAAGTCAGAGGGAAGAAGGAAGAATAGCTGACATCTTAATTTTAAGTATCTCGGCTGATCTACTGGTGTTCCTATACATTTTAATTTAATCACAATCTAGGTGGAATTTTGTCAACTGTCAACGGTAAACTCTTCACAAACTGCCTTGTGTCGATCGACAATATCGCAGTGCCAAGCAGGCATTAAGCAGATACACTTACAATAGAGGGTGATATTTAAGCTCAAGCCGCAATTTGAGTTCGATCGCTCAAATCACTGGCAGCCATCAGGGGAATTAAATTCTGAAATAGATCGAGGCTGTAGCTGACGTTAGAAACTGAATTATTATTATGGTTGGACTCCTAGCCGCACTCTCTGGGTCTGCGGCAGGGGGTATGAGAATTGCCCTGCCCCTGCTGTTAATTGGTTTGTTGCGGATTGACAAACTGTGGTCGGAAATACCTCTATTGTCGGGGGTTCCCCCCCAGGTGGCTATCACCATCTTGGTGAGTTGGTCGCTGTTAGAATTATTTGCTTCTAAAACCTTTGTAGGACAGCGGGTACTGCAAATTGTGCAAATTATTTTCAGCCCCATTGTAGGAGCAATTATGGGAATTGCGATCGCTCAAGTAAGTTCGATCGAGGAAATTATTGCTCATCCTTGGATGCTGTGGATAATTGGTATTGTCGGAGGTTTGTTGGCTTTAGTGCTGCAACTGGTACAAGCTGGATGGTTTTACCGGCTGCGGGGTTTGCCGATTTGGGTGATTTTCCTCCAAGATGTTCTGTGCATTTCCTTGGTTTTGTTTGCCTTTGACGCCCCGCGGCAGGGAGGGTTAGTTGCTATGATCCTGCTGTGGCTGGCAATTCGCAGTTCTAAAGAGTGGTATCGCTGGTACAAAAGTCAGGGAATACCGGGCGATAGGGGAAATCCCCGCCGCCGCAAGCGCGATCCTGATTAATTATTGATTAGTTATTGGTGATTAGTTATATCGTTTACGGTTGTTTCGGAATAATTTAACCGCAGAGACCGCAGAGGGCGCCCAGGAAGAGAAGAGAGAGATGAATAATTCCGATACCAACCAATTTGATATCATTAGTCATTTATAACAACAGTCAACAGTCAACAGTCAACTGCCAACTGTCAACTGTCAATTTAAAGCAGTCCGATCGAGTGTAGTGGGCCCTGACCCGTAATTAACTCCAGCAATAGTGCCACAAAACCAATCATCGCCACACGACCGTTCCAGACTTCTGCCCCCGTGGTCAAACCCCACTCCCACTGCTCTTGAGGGTACATTTTCACTCTCTTGGAAGGGCGTATCACATCAGAGAATTTAACGTTGGGAGATTCTATCGACTCGATGACTAAATCGGCCAAAGCTTCAATAAACACCGGATGAGTATTCAGGGCTGGCACTCGGTAGAAATTTTTAATCCCCGATTCTTCTGCTAATTCTCGATACTCCATGTCAATTTCTTGCAGAGTCTCGATGTGTTCGGAAACAAAACTAATCGGAACTACCAACAAATCTTGGACTCCATTTTCTGCCAATTCGGTAATGGCGTCTTCGGTGTAAGGCTTGAGCCATTCCACCGGGCCAACCCGACTTTGATAAGCTAGAGTGTGTTCGTTCGATCGATCCAAATGTTCCATAATCAGACGAGTGCAATCTTCAATCTCGCGCTGATAGGGGTCTCCAGCCTCTTCTACGTAGCTGAGGGGGACGCCGTGGGCGCTGAAAAAGATGTGAACTCGATCGGGCTCAGGATTGTGGTCTAGTTCTTGGGCTATCAGTTCTGACATTGCCTGAATGTAGCCTGGCCGCTTATACCAAGAAGGAATCGCGGTATACTCGATATCCTTGAGGGCAGGATCTTTGCCCCACATTTCTTCTAGTTGCCGGAAGCTCGAACCGCTGGTGCTGATGGAAAATTGAGGGTACAGCGGCAAGATTGTCAAGTGTTCGATGCGATCGCGCTTAATTTTGGCGAGTGCCTCTTCGGTAAAAGGATGCCAGTAGCGCATCCCCACGTACACTCGAGCATCCTGTCCCTTTTCTTGCAAGAGTTCTTGCAGGGCTAGGGCTTGTTCCTCGGTAATTCGCCGCAAAGGAGAGCCGCCCCCGATTTGGCGGTAGTTTTCCTGGGATTTTTGAAAGCGCAGGGTCGAAATCAACCAGGCGAGCGGTTTTTGCATCCACGGAAACGGGATGCGAATGATTTCCGGGTCAGCAAACAAGTTGAACAGGAAAGGACGGACATCCTCGATTTGATCTGGCCCGCCCAAGTTTAATAGCAATACTCCCACACGACCCATAGCGGTTACAGCTCTCCCAATATCTCAGTTCTGTTACTTATCTTTATCATATTACTTAATAATATCTTAAGTCGATAGCAAGGTATACATAATTTTGACTGTGGCAACAATTTTTAGAGATTTAAGTTATCGGTATCAGTCGCTGTACGATACGATCGCGCGTCTGGCTGCGAGTGAGCGTAGGCGGCAATACTCGTTTGGGTCAACTAGCCTGGGAAAATTTGACCGTCAGCGCCGAAACTAAAGTTTTAGACCGTTGCTGCGGTAGCTGTCAAACTACGCAATTTCTGGTGCCATATTTCCCGGATGTCACAGGACTTGACGCTGCGCCATTATCTCTGCAACGGGCAAGGAAAAATGTACCATCAGCCAATTATTATTTAGAAGCTTTTGCCTAGTCGATGCCTTTTCCCGACAGTCAGTTTGACAGGAGTACACAGCAGCGTTGCGATGCACGAAATGCAACGCGCGCAATTGCGACAAATCTTTCAGGAAGTATACCGCGCGATCGCGCCCGGTGGTCTATTCATTTTGGTAGATTTTCATCGGCATACAAATCCGGTATTTTTGCCAGGGTTGACTGTATTTTTGTGGTTGTTTGAGACTGAAACTGCATGGAAGTTGAGCGAAACAGACTTGGAAAGTTTGTTGGCAGAGGTGGAATGGCGATAGTAAAATTCCAAAGAAGCTCAACAACCAAAACTTTATGCTGGCGGCAGCATTCAAGTAATCCGAGTTCAAAAGTCATTAGTCACGAGTCATTAGTAGACAAGATTGCCTTTCCTTGCAAACAATCTGGAAAAGCATCGGCGTTTATCTGCGTTTATCTGCGGTTTTCCTATCAATCAAAAAAAATTGCAATAAGTCTACTAATGACTCATGACTCCTAACTAAACAAACTTTTTCGCTGCTGCCAAAGCAGCTTCAAACTTGAGCAATACATCCTTTTCTGTGTGAATAGCTTTCTCTTGTTCCAGCAGCGGGCGACCAAAGCGAAAAATGCCGTCCTGTTCTACGTGGTCTACATAAGGCAGCGTTTCTGGATGCGGCAAAAATTTTCTGCCGATGGTGTACGGCGTGTGGAAAGAAAAACTAAAATCGGGAAACTTATCGCTCTTGATTTCCAGGTAGTAAAGCGAGTAATAATCTTTAGTTTCGCAGTACACACATTCGCGACACTTATTTACAAGTTTGCGGTTCTGATAGAAAAAATCCCACTTATCCCAATAGTAGCCATCTTTCATCATTTCCTGGTGGTCGTCGCACAGTTCGAGATATAATTTGTCAGCATCCGCCGGACGGTAGAAGTAAAGCATGGCGTAAGGCATTTCAATCAGTAACTTGACTGCTTGATTTTTTCGCTCGTACCATTCGTGCTGGTGAGTTTCGTAGATTTCCTTATATTTATTAATTGCTTTAAAGCTGTTGAGCTGATTTTCTTTTGCCCACCGCGACGCCCACACTGTCCAGTAAGCTAGCTGGAATGTTGCTGAAATTTCTGCCGAACCTTGTTCTTTCCAGCCGGCAATGATTTTTTCCCATTCGGAACTAAAAGCTACTCGGAATTGTTCGTTTTCTTCAGGGCTTTCTGTATTGAGTGGGGTGGGTATTTGGCGATTATTTTTAATTAGCCCTTTGGGTTCTTTGCGCCAATTATTAATATCGGTTGGCGTTAGACTTAAGATTAATCTTCTGTCGTGAACGGGATACTCTAAATGGATTCCTGATTTGCGGAAAGAGCGGTATTCTAAAATAGGGAGTTTGTCTTGTTCAATCCACTGCTGGCGTTCTGCTGGTGAACACTTGAGCATTGCTTCTAATTCAGCAGGATCGACGGCTAATTCACTTTTGAATGTCTCCCAAAATCTTTCTTGTTCGGCTGGATTTGCTTCCACCAGGGATACAATTCGGTTGACGAGATGATCTGTTTTGTCTTGGCAATTGTCGGGAAGTCCTAAGAAGTCGAGGAGTTTGGTCTTGAGTATTCGTCTGGCTGAGATTAGCTCGGCTAACATGAGAAGCTCCAGTAGAGTCATGACTTGCGCCCTTGAATTGGCAAGATTTGCACAAGTCTTATCTATCTTAATAGATTCTCCTGGGTTGTCGGCAATTGAACTGTCTGCGTGAGCGAAGCTATCCCGAACGCGCGTGCGTTCGGTGAAGGGTAGGGAATCGCCCAACCTCCGCCTCTATCTAAGCAAAAATACTCAAAACAAGGCCAAAAGACCGATCGACCTTTGGCTCTTTTTGGCTAAAATCGATAATTGCGATCGCGCACCCACAAACTCACAGGCACAGCATGGCCTGTTTTGTCAACCTTTACTTCTACCACAAAAGATTGTCGCTGCTTCCTTTGAGCTTCGCTAATCTCCTGATTGACTTTTTCCCTTTCATTCTCTGGCATATAATAAGTTTCTAAGCCGTATTGTATCTGCCAACCCTTAGATTTGCCTTTAATTGCGATTTGGTTGGCGGGCAACTTGGTGGGATTTTCTAGACTGACGCGGACGGGTTTCCAAGCTTGGGGGCGGCCGGGATTAGTCGCGGCTTTTGGCGCTTCTAAGATTACATAAAAACTGGTTTCTGGCTTCACATCGTGGGTATTTTTCGGACAAACTATTCCGGGCGGACAAGGTGTTTTTTCGGCAGGTAAATCTTTCCAGCCGGGGAGTTTTTGGAGATTTGTGCTATCGGAAATATCATAGCTCAAAACTTGGTAATATCCGCGCAAAAAGTCGTAAGGGTCTACTGGTACTGTTTGCAGGACAACTGTTTTGCCAGTAATCAAAGTGTAAACGGCGGTGGCGGGTACGGCGGCAATTAGTCCGATTTGCAAGAGTAAAGGAACCCACAGCCGCCACGCGGGAAGGCGTTTTGCTTCGGGGGGAATCTGAAACAGATTTGTTGTATCTGGATTTTCAACTAATAAGTCAATGTTGTTTGTGTTCATGTTAGGTATGGGTTATATTGTTTAGGGTTGTTTCGGAATGATTGAACCACAGAGAACGCAGAGGGCGCTGAGTTAGAGAAGAGAGAGATGAATAATTTCTATTCATCGGGGATTTTTGCGAAGTGGCGCTCGAACCACAAACCCGCAGCAATTACGCCAATTCCGCACAAAACAAAGACAAAAGATTTGAGCAATAATTCTGTGTTATATTCAAATACTCGGCTGATAATTTGCAGGGTGATTAATACCATGCCTCCCCAAAAAGTCTGGCGGTTTCCTAATGGTAAGCCTTCTCGGATTAAGCCGACAGCGAGCAGAAATGATAAAACATTGAACAGAAAAGTCGCTAATTGAGAAATGGGAGTAAAATTCAAGTGGTAAAGCGGTATTAAAGCGGTGATGACTATCAAAACTGCGATCGCACTTGTGGTCAAATCCACTGCTTTTTGTTTTGGTCGCCGCAGTTCCAAACGTCCCAAACGCAGCCACTCAAACACCGTTAAACCGCCCAAAACAGCCACATTTGCCAGCAAAACCCAATCCGGCTGAATTTGCGCCCCAATCGGCGGATATTGCCAAAACCAGTGGAAAGAAAGAACATAAAACACACCGGCGAGAAACAGCAGTGCTAAACTGCGGGAAGTGGCTTGAAACCGCCTGCTGTCTATATTCGGCCACATTGCATCGTCGTATCCCCACAGCAAAGCGGGCGGTAAAGCACAAAAAATTGCTGTACCCCAGGTTGGATTTAACCCTTGGAGGATAGAAACTTCTAGGGAAAAAATTATCGCGATCGCACTTATGGCAAAAATAGCACGCGATCGACACCAATAAGCCAGCGGCACAAACATTATACTGGCTGCGATCGGCATTTGCCGCACCAAAACTTCCAGCCCAGAAAACTCGACTTTGGAAGACCAATCTAACACGGCAATCCAATAGCCTAAACCGACTAAAAGTGCGGACAAAACGCCCAACGAAGTCAACCGCAAACTGTAAGCCATTCCGAGCACGCCGATTCCCCAAGTGAGGAAAAGTCCGTAGGAAGAACCGCCTATGTGGAACATTTGCGCCATCAATGCCATATTTGCTCCTAAAATCAGAGCTCCTAACAGCAACAATCCTTCACCTAGGAGTTTGTTTCGCCCTTTTGTTAGGGGCATATTTTGATTGGAGTTTTGGCTTCGGGATGGGGGAATGCGCCACAGATAGAAACCTGCTGCATTGACTGCTACGAAAAGACTTAGCAGCAGTGCAACTCTCACTTCTCGCGACCAAACTTGCCAGTTTGCGGCTACAAAGGTGATGACTCCTATACCGAGGAGAATGCCGCCGAGACTCATCAGAATGCTGAGGAAACGGTTGCGGGAGGCGGTTTCGAGTGTGTTGAATTGGTAGCGTTCGGAAAGTTGTTGGTAGAATGAAGTGTCGATGAGTCCTTCTGCTTGCCAGAGTTTGGCTTGTTCGCGCAACTCGCGTCGAAATTTATCTGAAATCATTTTTAATATTCCAGAGGATTGGAACTGTGATAGTTTTTAATATGTCACTTGTGGGTTGATTGTCGATGGAGGCTGGGACACCTGTCTAACTTGCACAGCAGATTTGATTGATATCTTTCGGCAGTTGAAACCGTTTCTATAGCAATCCTAAATCATTCAGATAAATTTGTAGGGGTAGTGCCCCCGTGCCTACCCCTATCTATCTATCGGGGCAACCACGGGGGGATTGCCCCTACAATAATTACGCAAATCATTTAGGATTGCTATATATAAACAAACTCCCAGCAGAAAGGGACGAATAAATTAAGGAATGTAAGTTTATGGTACAAGCTCAATCTAAAAAATTAACTTTTGACGAGTACCTTAATTACTCAAATGAGACGGATCAACGCTATGAGTTAATTGATGGGGAGTTAATCGCTTTGCCGCCAGAATCTGAACCTAATAATTTCATTGCTAACTATCTATTTTTCTATCTGGCTAGCAGCGGGCTAGTGCCACTTAGACTGATTAAAACGCATAATTGCGAGGTTCAAGTTGCTGTTTTGCGATCGGGAGATGCGGCCAACCGCTACCCCGATTTGATAATTCTGGAACCTGAACACATTCCGCTGACAGCAACTAGGCTAACTATCACTTTCGATATGTTGCCTCCTCGGTTTGTTGTGGAGGTAGTCAGTCCGGGTAGACTGGGTAGGGATCGGGATTACGAGCGCAAACGAGCTCAGTACGCAGCGCGGGGCATTGCAGAGTATTGGGTTATCGATCCAATTGAACAAGTCGTGACGGTTTTGCGGCTTCAGGATGGGCAATATGTTGAGGTTGGGGTATTTCGGGATGGGGAGGCGATGGTATCTCCGATGTTTCCACAGCTAAGTTTGACGGTTCAACAGATTTTGAGTGGAGAGGTTTAAGCGCGGATCAATAGCTAATTGGTTAGCATTCATCTAACCACCTACCGATTAGTGAAAATCTCCACCCTCCAGTTGATTGAGGCCATGTTTCCATCCCTGATAGGGATTTAGGTTGATTGCAACACGCGCGCGCGCATTCCTTGTTTTAATTATATAGAGTTTCAATCCCTGATAGGGATTTAGGTTGATTGCAACTCAATCATGCAATGAAATATTGTAAGCGGATTGTGTTTCAATCCCTGATAGGGATTTAGGTTGATTGCAACTGTTGGCGGCGTCGAGCAATTTGTAGCAGAATTCGTTTCAATCCCTGATAGGGATTTAGGTTGATTGCAACATTCAACATAAGTAGTCGGCTCTAGATAAGCCTGGTTTCAATCCCTGATAGGGATTTAGGTTGATTGCAACCTTCGGGGTGGCTCTTGCCCCGATGGGATTCATGGTGTTTCAATCCCTGATAGGGATTTAGGTTGATTGGAACCAGCTTTTGGAGTCGCTCTGGCTCCTATGGGGTTCATGGTGTTTCAATCCCTGATAGGGATTTAGGTTGATTGCAACTTATGAATCACCCAAAGGCCGCATTGAGCCTAATTGTTTCAATCCCTGATAGGGATTTAGGTTGATTGCAACGCGGGAAACAACCATTCCTTTTACAATTCCTTACCTGTTTCAATCCCTGATAGGGATTTAGATTGATCGCAACTCTTGACACTCGGATCGCGGCTGAGGCTGGGATGTTCACGTTTCAATCCCTGATAGGGATTTAGGTTGATTGCAAAATGTACCCCTGGTCGAATACCCCATCCTTGCATAGGTTTCAATCCCTGATAGGGATTTAGGTTTATTGCAATACATCACCACCAAAGCCAACGCTTGCGGATTCGTCCGAGTGTTTCAATCCCTGATAGGGATTTAGGTTGATTGCAAAATCAGGTGAGGAATGGTGCATTGAGTTACTGAGAGTTTCAATCCCTGATAGGGATTTAGGTTGATTGCAAAAGTTGGTTTCTGAAACCCTTACTGTATTTAGTTTTCAAGGTTCGTTTGCGTCTCTAGCTATTAAAAGTACCATTTCAATACCGACCTGTCAAGAGGCAAAATTTTCAACAAACCTCAAAACCTTTGACAGCAAGGAATACAGCATTTGCGTCGGATTTTTCATAAAAAGCCTAAAACCCATACTACGCAACTGATACAGCCGAAAAAAAACCACCCGCAAAAAAACACCTACCCCTAGGCGCAAATTTCATCCATCAACCCGATTCAAATTCCAGTCATAGGGCAAAAAAACGATCGCCCATCCATCACCCACAGCAGCCTCCGGCCCCAAATAACCGCCCACATACTCAGCCACCGAACCCGCCGCCTTTACAAAATCCTCCCCGTACCACTTAAAAATCTTGCTCAAATAAAGCGTCTTTTTCTCGGCATCATATCGCACCTTATCAGGATTGTGAATAAAACGGCTGGCATCCGCTTCTAGTTGAGTCCGTACCGACTCGGGGAAATAAGCCCCCCGGCGCAGCAGCGGGCACCCGACAGAAGCGCAAACTAATGCAAAATGGATGCGCGGTTCCGCAAATTCCGGCCGCAAAATTGCGTGTTCGATTTGATTGAGACTGTACTTTTTGCCGCCAATAATCGAATTTGAACGAGTGAAAAAATCCAAAAAACTCAGCCAGTTGGGAATTCCCAAAACTTTGGGACGGATCGACGCGATCGGATATACTTCCAGAACTTGAGAAATTGCGATCGCATTGTACGCATTCAGCCACAACGCCAGCCGCGCATCCGCATCAGTACATTCCGCCAAATCCACATCGGCCAAACTTTCCAGCCACCCCCTCAAAACATCGGCCCCCTCAGCTTTCCAGCCCCGATAATTGACGCGGCCGAAATCATCAACGTAGCGTTGCAGCAACTCGTCCCAAATCCTAAAGTCGATCGTACCGATCATTTATTACTATCCATAATATAAGGCGGGCATTGCTTTAGCTTCTGCTTCTATTTAATACTACCGTCAACCGAAATAACACCTACAACGGTAGTATTTTTTAAATTAACCCCATCAAACGGGCTCTGGATTAAATTAAGTTGAGTCAAATTAGCGCCTTGTAAATTAGCTTGCCACAAAAAAGCGCCGCTCAAATTTGACCCCGATAAATTAGCTTTCCTAAAATTTGCTTCTCTCAAATCTGCCCCTGGCAAATCCGCATTTGCTAAACTCGCCTGCCCCAGGGAATGCCGATAAAATCCCCGCCCGGACGCTGGTTAGTTTACCACAACTAATTGACTTGCTCTGGCTTAGGTGCAATCACCGGTGTAGCCAACCAGAAAATCCTTCCCCATGAAACTGCTCCCAAAGTTACAGATTTCCTGCTCTTTACATTCTACAATCTTAAAAGATTCTTAATTTGAATTTCAACGGGGATCGGTTTCTTCCGGCACAACACCCCTTTCACTTTGATCTGCAATTTTTTTAATTCCCCTTACCTTCCTAACAAATTATGACGGAACGAACCGACTTTTTCGATAAACTGTTAGCGGCTGTTGAAACCAATCAAAGTTTGCTGTATTTAGCCCTCGATCCCGACCCGGAAACCTTGCCCCCGCTGGTTTCCATGACAGGGGAGGAAACTCAAAGTTTTGTAACTGATTTGTTTGCAAAGCTAAAAAGTGCGATCGACAAAACAGCAGATTTAATTTGTGCCTGCAAAATCACCCTCGGTTTTTACCAATCTCTCGGTATTCCCGGTTGGGCATTGCTGCAACAAATTTTAAACATTATTCCCCCTCACCTGCCAGTAATTTTAGATGCCAAACACTGCGATTTAAATACCAGCACAGTCTTTGCCAAAATTGTATTTCAAGACTGGCGAGTTGACGCTATTACCTTAAGTCCCTATGCCGGATTCGACCAAGTAGCGCCTTTTTTGTTATACGCCGGAAAAACTGTTTTTGTACTCTGTGCCACCGCCAACCCCTCAGCCGAGGCTGTGCAAGAATACCCGACGCCCGAAAATCCTTTGTACTTGCACTTAGTCCGACTCTCTCAAACTTGGGGAACTCCCGAAAAAGTTGGTTTAGAAGTAGGAGTAATGCCGGATATGTTAGCGCGCATCCGCCAAGCTGCTCCTGAACGCCTAATTTTAGTCGAGGGAGACATCGCCGAAGAAAATGACCTGACAGAAGAAAACGACCTCGCACAACTGCTGGCGGCCGGTTTAAGCAAGAATGGTGAAGGTTTATTGCTGCCAGTCCCCCCGATTTTATTAGCGGGGAAAGAGCCGCGCCAAGAAATTGAGAAATTGCGGGATAATATTAATCAACAGAGGCTGCGGGCGATCGAAGGTAGCCCCACTTGCGAATTGTGGCTGCCGGATGTTTGCTTTTTGCAACCGGAACCTCACCGCGATTTAATCTTGCAACTTTATGACATCGGCTGCGTAGTTTTTGGCGACCACGTACAAGCATCGGGCGCCGTATTTCCATATTACATCGACTTGCGGAAAATAATCTCAATTCCGCAGATTTTCCACCAAATTGTCAGCGCTTATGCAGACATTCTTAAAAACTTAAAATTCGATCGCATTGCCGGAATTCCCTACGGTTCTTTACCCACAGCAACCGGTTTAGCCTTGCGGATGGAACGCCCGATGATTTTCCCGCGCAAGGAGGTGAAAACTTACGGTGCGGGCAAATTAATCGAGGGGCATTTTCATCCAGGAGAAATGATTGTCGTAGTCGATGATATTTTGATTAGCGGCAAAAGCGTGATGGAAGGCGCGACCAAGTTAAAATCGGCTGGATTGAACGTGGAAGATATCGTGGTATTGATCGACCACGAACAGGGAGTCAAAGATAAGATGCAGGCCAACGGTTATCGCGCACATTCAGTGTTAGCGCTTTCGGAAATAGCTGAAGTTTTGTATCGAGCAAATCGCATTGATACCGAGCAATTCCATCTTTTGACAGCGGAACATTAAACCCCAATTCCTCTAGGGCAGACTTTTACCAACCATAATCGCCAAAAATTAATAATCTGATCGACCCGCCCCCACTCAATTTACGTTTTTTCCTTGATATCGGAAGTTAGTGCATTTGGCTTTTGGGATTTTAAAATCCCAAAAGCCTTTCGATCCTAATTATTTGAACGCTACCCCTTGACCGACCAAGACAGTATCTACGATTTTATCGTTTATCTGCAATTAAACATAAAAAAATCCCCCATTTGGGGGATTTCCTTCAAGGCTATTACATAGCCTTAGTCTCCGGCATCAGACACTTATCAGAATCGCAACCCGCCGGCCCCGAATCCATCATTTCACCTAAGTCATAGCGACTCAAAGCCGCGTGAAAAACATCAATTTCGCGGCGCGCTAAAGTCTCTTCCACCATCTTGGTGTAAGTTTCTTTGTTTATCGGTTCAAAGGGCAGACGCGGGAAAGTTTCAAGAGCATCAAACCGAGCTAAAAGCGCTGCAGAAATGTAGCCTTCATCATCGCGAATCGCTTCATAAATCCGAGTGCCCAAACTTTCTACTTCATTTTCGCGCAGTTCAATTGTGGCCGAAGTGTTGTGTCGGACATAGAACTTTTGCACCTGCATATAAAAGTCCATTTGTGCCGCCGCTGAGAACTTGTTAATGTCAATTTCATCAGCACCGGGTAAATCAGCCCAACTTACCGCAACAGGTATTTCTACCAGCCATTCCGTGCAGCGTTCATCAAAGGGATTGTTCAGCAAATTGCCGTTTTCATCCTTGTCAGATTGAGACGGAATCACATTGTATCCGTAGTCGATGCAGGCGAGGGCTACGGGGTCATTTTTGCCGAAAGTGATTCGGCGAATGAAACGCTGCGCTTTCGGCGGATGCCACCCCGGCGAAGCACCTGTCAGCAGAGATTTAGTACCCGATGGTTGAACGGTTGTGCAGCGATTTGGGCGTTTTAAGGAATGGCGATCGCAATAATCCCATACTACCCGATTCACAATCTCCCGCCAACCACTCAAATACTCTTCTTCCCGCTGTTTAAAAGCGATTCCTTGCGGAGTTTGCGGGCGGCCTTCCACCCACCAGCGCAGCCACTCAACGCCGAAAGCGTGAACGAAGAAATCGAACAATCCCGTGAAAGATACGCCGACAATCGGGTCTAGTTCGCGGCTGTATTGATAGCGCGGTTCGAGAAACTTGTGATTGAGAAGTACCGCAACAGATAGAGCCGCAGCCCTGAAAGCTTCCTCCTGTTCTTTGAAGTTGTAAGGGTCAAGTTGATTGAGGTGAACCTCCGAAAGGTTGCAATGAAAATTCGAGCCGATGATTTCCCCACAATTGTGAGTAATACAACCATTAGCAATGAAAGAGTGAGTTAAGGGAACATGGAGGTCATAGACTGGTTCTTCTCCGAACTCTTCTACACTTTTCACTTTTGAAGTATAGCGCTGTTTGACAACTGCTTCGCTGTAATTCCTGGTTGGCAGTTTGAGAGCAAGTTGCTCTAAACGCTGTTGTTTTTCTGGCACAAGTGGGAAACCAATCAATTTACAGAAGTTTTTGGCTCCATCTCCTGAGTAAATTATGATTCGCCAACTCCCTCGGTTATTACTGACTTTCTCAGTGCCATCCTTTAAAGTATATGGAACTCCTTTACCACCTGGTTTTGCCTTGATTTTTAAACTGCTTTTGATTCCCAAGTTGAGCAGCAATAGTTGAACTTGTTTCAGTAATTCCTGAGAACGGTTGCGAAGTTCTATGTGCTTTGCTTTAATACTCACGCTACCGTCGGAACAAAACAATCCCTGAAGGAAACCAATGATTACCTCTTTTGATTGAGATAGAAATGTATTCGGCAAACAGTCTTTAGACTGAATCCCTAATTCTTCAAGGAATGAGTGCATCAAAGGTGAGCCGCTGTGAAAAGTATAGACTCCTTTAACTATACTGGGCTTGTGGCGATAGCCTGTCAAAGATTCAACGGCTTCAAATAGAACAGGAAATACAGTTGAATATTCGTTTTGATTCATGTAGAATACTGCGTCTAAGCCTTTAGCTCCTTGGTAAATTGAACCATCTCCATACAACCAACCTAACATTTGAGCTTGAGTGACTCCGATCGTACTTTGCCCAAAACTCCCTTCCCCTCTCTGGATGAAGATAGCGCGATCGGGGGTTAAGTCTTTGGTTGCTACCCAACCTAGATCGGTAAAATGTTGATGGTCAGCAGTACATCTCATCTGAAGCCCATTTTCTAGTGTGATAGAGTAGGTATTCTGTACACCAGTAGAGAAGGCGATCGCATCAGTTAATTTCAACCCATCTAGTCCCACAGACCGCAAATCAACTAAGGCTTTAAAATGCTTGCCAACTAAATCTTTGATAGGGACTAATCCTTGGTCAGTCGAAACTAATGTGTCGCCCGAATGACAAGGGTTTAAACCATAGCGAGCCAAACGGTGATTGATTTCAGTTTCAGAAATGTGAGGATAATGCTTTTGCAACCAATGCTTACTGTTGCCAAGAGCGTAGGCTTTGAGAAATTCATCCTTGAGTTCAGGACTTGTTAAGATATCACAGTTAGATCTTGCTATGGCTTCCCCAGACCATTGAATCGCACCTTCTCCGCTATAATACTGTTGGCGAACGGCATCAATACACTCTTCCCGCGTCGGTTTATGATGAAAAACGCGAGAGTGATTTGCCATTCTCAAAGCATCTCGATCTGGGTCGATTTTCCAGTTGCCATTTTCATCTTGCTGCCACAGATTATTTTTAGCATTTGCGCCCAGTTCATCACTAGAATCAAATTGCCGAATCCCCGCGCTGCGCCTAATATTGCCAGCCACAATTGTCACTGCAGCTTCATCTATCAGCACGCAGCATTCAACTGAATTTAACTGCCGCCCTAAAGCTTTATTCAAAATTGCGGCGCAGCGCTGATAAAGGTCGGGCAATTTCACCGGATTTGCTACTCCGCCAAAACCTTTTAAAGGTTCTCCCACCGGGCGAACGTCGCTCAAATCGATGAATACTTGAACTTCTCCTGCAAATCTTTCATCTGTGGATAATTCCAGCAAAGTTTGATAGGAGTTTACCCAACCTTGGCGAGAATCTCCGACATAAATAATTGCGGTTTTTTCGGCTATTTTTACTTCGGTTTCTTGACGGCGCGACTGGGCGGGTGTAGAGCCGATTTCGCCTTGCATGGTTAGAGTTAAACGGTTGCGAATCGGCGGCAGTTGGTTGATATATTGTGGTTCCAATACTGCCCCAGTGCCGCAGCCCATCATTGCCAAATCCATCAACAAACCAAAGGAACGCCAGTCGAGAATATTTGTTGAGGAGCAATTATATGCGCCGGAAAAATTCTCTGGTTGCTCGATCCATTTGCTGCCACCTACCCACAGCCAGCGGCCTGAAGCGAGGGTTTTGAGCTGGTTTTGCATCCGGTGCAGCAGTTGTGTTTCTTCGGGGGTGAGGTTTCCCAGCGATGCCAACCCCTTGACTGTTCGATCGCACACTTGGGCCCAAGTCTCCCTTCCCGTCTCGGTACGGCGGCTGTAAGTCCTAAAAAATACTGGATTGGCTGCGGGTGCTGTTTCGGGGAAATCGGACGGGTTGCGTTTCTCGCTGGCACTCGATCGCTCTAATTCTCGAACCATAGGTTGTGTACTGACGTGTCGGAATATATCAACAGACTATGAATATACAACAGGATTCAGATTTAGGGTGAAAGCTTGATAAATTTGACAATTTGCACTAAATATGGGGCTTCGGACTCGGGAAGGTCGATCGGGCGATCGCTACAGCCATTACACGGTGTAAGTTCCGTTTAAGGCGAGGCGATCGATAACGCTATTTTGAATCTCATCCGAGAATTCGGGAAACGGCTTTATCGCATGACTACTCTCTTTGCTTCCGCGCTTGAAAATGGAAATTATAATTCGAGAGTTAATCACTTATCACTTATCACTTATTAGACATCTTCCAAAAAGGCTGTGAAGAACAGGCTGGACGGCCTGTTCCACAATAATTATGGGAGATGTCTATTACTTATTATTACTTTATCAATCAACGTGTCTGGTTAGTATCAAGACTAATAGTGTAAACCACCCAACGATCGGTCTGATTAATATTGATATCGGCACGATTAGAATGAAACCTGCAAATCTCGACCCAACCCTGGGTGTTTGCATAAAGTGCAAACCGAGTGCCGCTGCAATTAGAATGGCTACTACCCAACTCAAAATAGGTGTTATATTATTCCAATCCATTTCGGTAATATTTCCGAAGAGATTGGCTAATGGATTGGTTAAAAAAAGCCAAATTCGATCGAAGTCTGTTAAGCCCAGAGAATTTTCTATCCAGAGATCGGCTTGATTGGATTTGTGGCGCATGTCATAAAAAGCGCCGCATTGAAACGATTGTCCGCTGTATCTAATATTACACTCCGGTACTACTTCCATCCATCCTTCCTTAAATTCAATCTCAAGCGATCGACCTTTCAGGTTCGTTCTACATCGATTGATGTTATTGGAGGCATCTTTCCAATCGCATGAAAAAGAATGTCCGGACACGATCGTGATTCGATGACCTTCACGAAGGGCTAACTCAGAGCTAGACCCTTCGCCAATTCTCAATTCTGCAACTGATCCAGCTACAGAAATCGGCCCGCCCCAAAACATGATGCCGATCGCAATAATTAGGCAATAACCGGCGATCGCAAGGGGAGAGTGTGGCAACCTTTTTTTTAGATTCATGATTCGAGTTCAATTTTAAGGAAAATAACTTTAATGAGTTGTTAAAAACTCAATATTTGGCAACAGGGGGTCTTGAACAACCCCCACACCGTTAAATCCCCAACGTTCGAGCAGCTTTTTGACAGAAGAACCAGAAATCGATTCTACCCCGAATCGATCGGCAACATCAGCAGCGTGGGCATTGAGATAACTCAAAGCGTCATAGTCTTCGCGGAACATCAGCAGGTAACTCACCGCCGAATCTGGATTGGGACAAGCGCTGATATATTTGCCGTCAGCACGAGAACGCAGCAAGTAAAAAACTTGGGATAACATTTTATCTTTTTCGTCAAAATAATAGATTAACTCAAATTGAGAATCGGGAATCGGGAATCGGGAATTGGGAATGGGGAATTGGGAATGGGGAATTGGGAATTGCAGTGCGAACTTCTAGCTCGCACTGCAATTGCACTGGGAAATAATTATAACTGCTCAACCGGACTCGATCGTCGCTCGGACTCGACAATCTAAATCAAAGTTAGCGCCAAACCTTTAAATCCCCTGCCGTCGCCAATTTGACCCACGATCGAAGCTTGACCGGTCGTCAAATTGATATTGTATAGGCTGGAAACTCCGCCAACCTCGATCGCAGCCAAAGCCGTCTCGTTACCGTTAACACTCCTGATATCAAAGCCGAGAACGGTACCAGCATCAATTCCCAAAGATCCGATCGTATTCAACACTCCATTATTCGGCGGATCTTGGCGCACCAAAACGTCTAAATTGGTGTCAATTGCAAATAGTGTCGTCGAATTGGCCCCTGCAAAGTTATTCACATACGCCGCCCCAGCAGCCGCGCCGGGATTGCCAAAATTGCGATCGCCCGCAGCATAAGCCAAATTCCCGTCGAGTTGAACTCCCCCCGTCAGCGTGTCAAAATCCACAAGTGCCCCAGTATCAGGGTTGAGGCGGGCGTTTTGACCGGCTTGATTGACAAACCGAATTCGATCGACTGTCGGATTGAAATCAAAACCCGCAGCGCCCGGAGTTAGGGGAACAGCAAACTGTCCGCTACCGACTGCACTTGCTTGCCCAGTAACGGGATTGATCGCGTACAAGCGATTGCTAGAACCCACGCCGTAAAGCAAACCGTTAGCGGGGCGAAAATCAATTCCCAGCAAACTTTCTCCCGGCTGCAACCCTGTAACTGCCACGTCACTGAGAATTGCCCGCGGTGCCGCCTCGTTAAAACCGACAATTGTTTCAGCGCCATTTCTGACAGTTAAAGCGTAAGCTGTAGGCAAAGGCAAAGCCAAACCGTTAATCTGTCTCCCGTCGGCAATTTGACCGACAAAGGAAGCTTGACCGCTACTTAAATTGATATTGTACAAGCCCGAAACGCCCCCAACTTCCAGGGCCGCCACTGCCACCTCGCGGCCGCCAATACTCCTGACATCAAAGCCGAGAACGCTAGTAGCATCAACTCCCAAAGATCCGATCGTATTCAACCCTCCATTATTCGGCGGATCTTGTCGCACCAAAACATCCAAATCGCTGTCAATTACAAACAGCGTTGTCGAAGTTCCCCCTGCAAAATTATTCACATACGCAGCCCCAGCAGCAGCCGGATTTGACCCAAAATTGCGATCGCCCGCAACATAAGTCAAATTCCCGTCGAGTTGAATTCCCCCCGCCAGCGTGTCAAAATCCACAAGTGCCCCGTTATCTGGGTTGAGGCGGGCGTTTTGATCGGCTTCATTGACAAACCGAATTCGATCGACTGTCGGATTGAAATCAAAACCCGCAGCCCCCGCAGTTAGGGGAACAGCAAACTCCCCGTTACCGACTGGACTTGCTTCCCCAGTCATCGGATTGACAGTATACAAGCGATTGCTAGAACCCACACCGTAAAGCAAACCGTTAGCGGGGCGATAATCAATTCCCAGCAAACTTTCTCCCGCTTGCAATCCAGTCACGGGCAAATCTGAGATCACACTTCCCGGATTGGAAAGACTAAAACCGACAATCCGATTAGCAGGAGTTAAAGCATAAGCCGTTGTCCGCGCTGGAGGCGGGGGATTGGGAACAACGCTGCTAATATTATTAGTGAAACTTGCCTGGTTAATCGCACTTTGTCTCACCCCTTGGAGGGTAGCGATAAATTCTCCTGTTACGCGGTCTTGGATAACAGTATTGTTTCCAGCTTCGAGAATATTTAAGTCGCTAAAACTGAGACCTTCCCCCAAACCGATTAAATCTGTACCTGGTACAAAATCGGCGATCGCGTCCGCATTTGCCAAACTAACACCGCCGCTGGTACGACCAGGATCTGCCTCCGCGTAGCGCCTCAAAACAAATACGTCTGCCCCGTCTCCGCCTATCAGGACATCAGTATCTCGATCGCCCGACAAAACATCATTGCCGGAGTTGCCCGATATGGAATCGCTGCCTTTTCCGCCCACTAAAAAATCGTTACCGTCTCCGCCGTTAATAGTGTCGTTCTCTAAATCTCCAAACAGCGAATCTTGACCTAAATTGCCATCAATTAAATCGCTTTGTTTTCCTCCATAAATACTGTCATTACCAGAGTTGGCGGTAATGGTGTCATTGCCGATCAAACCAAAAATTAGGTCATTTTCTGGAGTTCCTGCTAGCAAGTCTGCTTGTGCGCTGCCTCTAATGTCTGCCACGATCTAATTACCCTCTAAATTTGATACTTTGGATACTTCTGTTGCCTAACGGCGGCGGTATTCTCAGTCAAAATATCACAAATTAGCACTTTTAGGATAGTTTTTCTTATTTTCGGCTGTAGGGGTGGGTTGTAATCAAAGTATTACAGGTCGATCAAATGATACATAAACCCGCCCCCGGATTGAAATAAACTCACTCCTAAATACAGACCACTTAGCAGTATTTTATAGTTTGCTGTGTCGGCAAGGGCGATCGCAGCTCAACTGCAAACAGGCAAGCTGAAATTTTTAGCGGTGCGAACCTATGAAATTTTGTACTGCGTTCATTAGTAATATACGCTGACTCTATAATTTTGGATCTGTCCAGTCAGAAATTATTTTTCAACTTTAATCTTAAAGCCTCCGAAGGTGGGCTTTGTGTGTGTAGCGGCGACCACCATCGCTCAATATAAAGTGGATTATAAATGCGGAATTAGTATAATAAGTTAGTTAAACAGTCGTTTTCATACGACTTAAGGTTTCAGGCAGGGGTTTAAATCCCTGCCTGAATCGGAGTTTCACGTTTGATCCCTTCCCCTGCTTTTTCAAGCTTTCAGCAGTGCTTTAGAAGCTGATTGCCCTGCGAGTCTCAGTTGCGATCGCAATTTGAGATTCAACAAGACCAAGACACTCCACTGACTGAGTATGGAGAGCAAAATCGTATTTCCTGACGCGGCTGTCAGAGACGACGAAAACCCAACGCCAAATACTGAAGACAGCCAGAAAATAGGAGCTTCTACTAGGGTGAGCAAGGGCATAGATAAGAGCATACATAAGATCGCAGGTGGCAACAAGATAGCGCTGCCGACTGCCCCGACGGCCCAAATTTCATGATTTCGGGTTTTTGTAAATAGGAATATTTGGGCGATCCCTGCGTAAATTAGGATGAGATTCAGACAGCCAATTACACCACAAAACCCGTTTATCTCAGGTTTTTCCAACAGCGCCCAAGGTGTTAAAATTATTACTGAGCTGAGGAAATTGATCGCGATCGCAACTACAGCCGGACTTTTATCGCTCCAAATTAAATCGAGTAGTGGGTAGCGCCGCCACAGCTTCTGATTGCTGGGAACGATTTGTTTCCGATACCTCGCCCAATCGTACAATGATTGTCTGTCAGATGTTAAAGCTGCAATTAAAGCTAAGAACATCACCAAATTCAAGATAAGTAAACAGATGAGATTAGCGTTGTATGGGGGGTCTGATTGGAGTGCAAACCCTAAAAATATTACCTGACAGCAGATAACTAGCAAATAACTTTGCCGCTTGCTCAAAACTGTAGCACTGGGATTTGGAAAGCGGCGCTGCCATCCCTGCCACATCCAGTAGGTTCCTGTACCACAAACCAAGAGAGACAAAGCAAGACCACTCGCAATATTTGTACCCACTGGCGAGTAAAACCATTGCAACTTGTCTAAGTTTTCAATTAACGAATCGAAATCAGTTTTATCAACTATAAAAAGTTGATATCTCAGCATAGCAACGGGAGACAAAAAATGTAACACATCCCAAGCAGCTCGCGTGAGTGGCAGCCAAGAAATCCCAAACACAACAAAAACCGTAGCGCTAGCCAACCAAGGTTGAAATCCTCCCAACCAACTGGTTGTCAATCCAAATAGCATCGCACTGCTGTAAAACAAAGCACAGCTAGCTGCAACCGCTGTGTAGAAACATAAAATTTCATTCAGGGGTATTTGAGCGGCTAATCCAGCGTACAAATGCAGCGGTACTGTCAGAATTGCTGCTAGATACAGTAAAATTGGGACGCCGAGAATTTTGCCCAGAAAAATTGTTTTTGCTGACTGGGGACTGAGGCGAATAAAGTTGAGGGTGCCGCGGCGTTCCTCTTTGTCTAAGTCGCTGACCAGCAGATAAGTCCCCGCTACTAATAAAGCTAACACGCTCAATATGCTCAGCCAAATGAATATCTCCAGCCACCAGTTGGGCCAGTCAATGGCAAAGTTGCCCAAGGCATCTCTGACGCAGTTTGTATCATAGTAATTGCCAGTCTCTAAAGCGCAAAATCTGTTAAAGATGGGGTAATTGTACTCCCCCTTAGCAGGGGTAACGGGTATCTGGGCGCTGTAATACATGAATAGCAGCAGTTGACCGCTTAGGGAAAAGGCGGAGGCGATCGCCATATTGCCAATCTTCAAGCGGCCTTTGATTTCTCGAAATAACTGGGGATTCCAGTTGCCTATTTTGTCTAGTAAGTTGAGTGTCATTGGTTATTGGTTATGAGGAATGGGTGATGAGTTAGTTATAACTCACGGTTCATCTTGGTAACGGGGGAAAAAGCTTCTTAGGATGCTTGCTGGTGTCCCATCTTGAGGAAGATGGTTTCTAAGTCTTCTTGAGTGCAGTGGAATTCGGTTAGGGGAATGTTGGCGGCGACGAGTTCCCGTAATAAATTTGCTGCATCTTCCGGGCTTCCTGAAAAATCAACGCACACCTGTTGAGTTTCCGGGATTATTGCCCAATTTTCCACCCAAGGAAAGTTTTTTAATGCCGATGTTAGCGCTTCTAATTTATTTCCTAAAACCGACATGAAAATTTGCTGGCGGCTGAGGCGTTTGTAAAGTTCTTGTAACGGTGCGCTTTCGACCAGATATCCGAGTTCCATGATGCCTACCCAGGTACAAAGTTCGGCTAAGTCGCTGAGAACATGAGATGATATGACTACGGTCATGCCGACTTCTTGCAAAACTTTGATAATTTCGCGGAACTGCATTCGGGCGATCGGATCTAAGCCAGAAACGGGTTCGTCTAACAACAACAATAGCGGTTCGTGGATAATAGTTCTCCCCAAACTGAGGCGCTGTTTCATCCCCCGCGACAGGGTGGAAATTAAGCTGTTGCGCTTGTTGGTTAGTTGCACGAGTTCTAACACGGAGTTGATTCGCTCTCGGCGGCGCGGTTGCTGGAGGTTGTAGAGTCGGGCAAAATAGTCTAAATAATCCCAAACAGTCAAGTCGTCGTAGAGGGGAAAGTCGTCGGGAAGAAAGCCGATGCGCTGTTTGAGAATTGGGTGCGATCGATCGCGCAATAACCTATCCCCGTTGATGTAAATTTCCCCTATAGTCGGTTCCTCAGCCGCCGCCAACATCCGCAGCAAAGTAGTTTTGCCGGCACCGTTGGGGCCGATCAGTCCGCATACTTCGCCTGCTGCTACTTGCAAATCGATGTCATTGACGGCTATATGGCGATCGAATTGTTTTGTGAGTCCGCGAGTTTCTATTGCTAGTTGTTTTGCCATGTTTGGAGGGTGAATGAAGTTTTATCGGTACATTCCTGGCATGAACAGAAGTTATATCAAGTCCGATCGATCCGATCCTTTTTTACATGATGCCATGTCTTGTAGGGGCAGGTTCACCGACAATAATTGCCGAAAACCGACAATCTCATAAACCTGCCCCCGCTCGACGACAAATCGCTAATCTACCGAACAGGATATTACGCATCAACACCAAAGAAACCGGGTTGTTGTCGCTTTTAGGTGCTATAACTAACTATTCCCAAAAAAAAAGCGTTTCCGATCGCCCGTGCGTAAATTCCCCCAATGGGGTAGGCACGGGGACACTACGCCTACAAATCTTCATGAATGATTGAGAGTTGTTATAGATTAAGTCTGCACGGAAAATTCCTCTGGATCGATATCCCAATTTACCCAGCGAATTGCCTCCCTAGCTGATATCAGGTAAGGCGGCACTCTCAAAGCGTGAATGAATCCCGTACTCGGACAAGTCATTTTTAACAAACAAATCGGCTCGAAATCATCGGCTTCATCTATTTGTAATAGTGCATATTCCTGCCAACTATCTATTTGTTTTGCTGACAACTCTTGAATTATGCGATCGTAACCAATTCCTTCAATTAACACTCGCCTCAGCTCGGCATTGTCTTCTGTTAAGAGCCATTGCGATTGCCATTGATTTGGGTGGACTTCGCCGTATTCTTCAGGCAATTCGACGCCGTGATAATAGTAAAAATTCCATCCGTCCGCAAACTCGATCGCAGGTTCTCCTTCCGCGTGCAGGCGGTTTTGACTGTCAAAGCGCAGGTGGCGGGGGCGATCGCACACATAACAAAACTTTTCAAAAGGGATTATCAAACCACAATGCTCGAAAAGCAGCTTTTGGCAGCGAAGTATTTCTTGTGCCTTTTGGGAAATATTGACGCCTAATGAAGATATATACAATTGGGTCAAATAGATTTCTTTAAACAAAGTCGTGGGCGTTTCAGGGGATCTCAGGCCGAACAAATGAGCGCGAAAAACATTCCCCTTCCTTCGTTCCGATCGCACATAGCTGTCAACCAATTCGCTCATTAGCCAACTCAGTGTGCTGTCTGCTTCGGACTCGATTGTCATGCTACGGAGCTCATACTTCCACACCGCCGGACTTGCAAATTCTCCCACAGGGGACATCCATTTCCGGTCTAGATTTTTGTCCAATCTATTATGGTCGCGTTTGAGCCAGTTGAAGATTTGGAGACAAACGTCGCGGGGACTGCTGCAAATAATAACGGAGGGTTCTTCTAAGCCAATAGCGGCGTAGGCAACTTTGACTGCTTCTGTGGCTTTTTGAGCATCAATTGGCCTAGTCGAGAGAGTAAGACGTTTCTCTGCGAGTTCGCCTAACACGCACAGAGGGGCAATTTCATTGCCCCAGAGCTCGACTGTTGTCAGATTGGTGAGCTTACGCAAGGCGCTGATGTCGGTAATTTGATTGTAGTTGAGATTTAGTGTTGTCAGATTGGTGAACGAGCCGAGAAAGCTGATATCGGTAATTTCATTGATGCACAGATCCAGTGTTGTCAGATTGGTGAGCTTACGCAAGGCGCTGATGTCGGTAATTTGATTGCTGTTGAGATTCAGTGTTGTCAGATTGGTGAGCCAGCCGAGGAAGCTGATATCGGTAATTTGATTGTTGTTAAGATGCAGTGTTGTCAGATTGGTGAGCCAGCCGAGGAAGCTGATATCGGTAATTTGATTGTTGTTAAGATGCAGTGTTGTCAGATTGGTGAGCCAGCCGAGGAAGTTGAAGTCGGTAATTTCATTGTCGCTGAGATCGAGTGTTGTCAGATTGGTGAGCGAGCCGAGGAAGCTGATGTCGGTAATTCTATTGCTGCACAGATTCAGTGTTGTCAGGTTGGTGAGCCAGCCGAGAAAGCTGATGTCGCTAATCTCATTGATGCACAGATCCAGTCTTGTCAGATTGGTGAGCCAGCCGAGGAAGCTGATGTCGGTAATTTCATTGATGCACAGATCCAGTGTTGTCAGATTGGTAAGCGAGCCGAGGAAGCTGATATCGGTAATTTGATTGTTCTTAAGATGCAGTGTTGTCAGATTGGTGAGCGAGCCGAGGAAGCTGAAGTCGGTAATTTCATTGCTGCACAGATGCAGTGTTGTCAGATTGGTGAGCGAGCCGAGGGAGCTGATGTCGGTAATTTGATAGTCGCCCAGATCGAGTGTTGTCAGATTGGTGAGCGAGCCGAGGAAGCTGAAGTCGGTAATTTCATTGCTGCACAGATGCAGTGTTGTCAG
>NZ_JAUBUR010000019.1:108263-111403 GCF_036705485.1 Microcoleus sp. AT9b-C3
ATTGGTGAGCGAGCCGAGGGAGGTGATGTCGGTAATTCTATTTTTGCCCAGAGCGAGTGTTGTCATGCTTGAAAGTATCTGCTGGGCTGCTTCAGGGTCATCAGTGCCAGCCTTTTTTAACAACACTTTAACTGTGTGCCTTGCCTCTTTTGAAAGACTGTCAATATGCCTGCACCAGTCGGCAAAGCTGCTAAAAGTCATGGGTTCGTTTGGTTGGTTTTCTGACATAAAACAATCCCAGAGGGACAATATTTGAGTGACCATTGACATCCGCCGCAACTCGATCAAGTCTGCACGGAAAATTCCTCTGGATCAATACCCCAATTTACCCAGCGAATTGCCTTCCTAGCAGATGTCAGGTGCGGCACTCTCAAAACGTGAATGAATCCCGTACTTGGACAAGTCATTTTTAACAAATAAATCTGCTCCCAATCCGAGGCTTTATCTATTTTTAATAGTGCATATTCCTGCCAAATATCTATTTGTGTGGCTGACAATTCTTGAATTATGCGCTCGTAACCAATTCCTTGAATTAACACTCGCCTCAGCTCGGCATTGTCTTCTGTTAAAAGCCACTGGGATTGCCATTGGTTTGGGTGGAGTTTGCCGTATTTTTGAGGCAATCTGACGCCGTGATAATAGTAAAAATTCCATCGATCTGCAAACTGAATAGCAGGTTCTCCTTCCGCGTGCAAGCGGTTTTGACTGTCAAAGCGAAGGTGGGGGCGATCGCACACCGCGCAAATCTTTTCAAAGGGAAATATCCAACCGCAATGCTCGAAAAGCAGCTTTTGGCAGCGAAGTATTTCTTGTGCCTTTTGGGAAATATTGACGCCTAATGAAGATATATACCATTCAGTCAAATAGATTTCTTTAAACAAAGTCGTGGGGGTTTCAAGGGATTTAAGGGATAACAAATTATGGGGAAAAACATTCCCCATCGTTTGTTCCGATCGCACATAGTTTTCAGCCCATTCGTACATTAGCGAACTCAGTGTGCTGTCTGCTTCGGACTCGATCGTCATGCTATCGAGCTCATACTCCCACACCGCCGGACTTGCAAATTCTCCCACAGGGGACATCCATTTCCGGTCTAGATTTTTCCCCCATCTATTGCTGTATTCGTCTGAGCAGTTTTGTGAATGGTCGCGTTTGAGCCTGTTGAAGATTTGGAGATAAGCGTCGCGGGGACTGCTGCAAATAATAACGGAGGGTTCTTCTAGGCCAATAGCGGAATAGGCAACTTTGATGGCTTCTGTCGCTTGTTGAGCATCAATTGGCGTAGTCGAGAGAGTAAGACGTTTTTGTGCGAGTTCGCCTAACACGCACACAGCGGCAAATTGATTGTTGTGATTCAGTTCTGTCAGATTGGTGAGCTTACGCAAGGCGCTGATGTCGGTAATTTGATTGTCGCCGAGATCGAGTGTTGTCAGATTGGTGAGCGAGCCGAGGAAGCTGATGTCGGTAATTGGATTGTTGTCCAGATCGAGTGTGGTTAGATTGGTGAGCGAGCCGAGGAAGCTGATGTCGGTAATTTTATTCCAGGTGAGATACAGTGTGGTCAGATTGGTGAGCGAGCCGAGGACGCTGAAGTCGGTAATTTGATTGCCGCCGAGATCGAGTGTTGTCAGATTGGTGAGCGAACCGAGGGAGCTGATGTCGGTAATTCGATCGCCAATTCGATCGCTGTTGAGATCGAGTTTTGTCATGCTTGAAAGTATCTGCTCCGCTGCTTCAGGGTCATCAGTGCCAGCCTTTTTTAACAACACTTTAACTGTGTGCCTTGCCTCTTCTGAAAGACTGTCTATATGCCTGCACCAGTCCGCAAAACGGCTAAAAGTCATTGGCTCGTTTGGCTGTTTTTCTGACATAAAACTCTCCGATATGGGTAATGGGGGATGGGGCATGGGACATGAATAATCGGAATAGTGTTGACTATTGACTATTACAAATCGCCCTTGCGTACCTTCTGTTACTGAATTAAGTCTTCTATTTCAAATCTTCCAGCTTAATCCGAGGATCGACAGCTTTCAGCAGCAAATCTGCCAACAAATTCCCAACAATCAACATCGTCGCACCCATCATCAAACTCGCCATTACTAAATACAAATCTTGATTGTTCACCGCATCCAGAGTCAGCTTTCCCAAACCCGGCCAATTAAAGAAATATTCGGCAATAAACGCACCGCTCAATAAACTAGCAAACTCAAAACCCAACAGCGTAATCAACGGATTAACAGCATTCCGCAAAGCATGAATGTAAATTACTCGATCGTCCGGCAAACCTTTCGCCCGTGCTGTTCGGATATAATCTTGACGCAGCACGTCCAAAAATTGTCCGCGCATCAATCTTTGCAAACCAGCAAAACCAGTAAGGCTGAGGGCGACTGTTGGCAAAATTAAGTGCCAGCCGTAATCGAGGATTTGACCCCACCAAGGTAAGTCTGCGTGGTCAATGCTTGTCATTCCTCCGACGGGAAACAGAGGCGAAGTATTCTGAGCAAAAAATAGCAGCAGCAAAGCTGTGATAAAGCTCGGAAATCCCTGTCCCGTGTAGCTGACTACTTGCAGAACTCGATCGACTGTGCGGTTTTGATTGACAGCGGCGACAATTCCCAAAGGAATCGCGATCGCCCAAGTTACAATCAAAGATGCGATCGCCATCAATAACGTCGCCGGTACCCGTTCCCACAGCAGCGAAGCTACCGATCGCTGATACACAAAACTCGTGCCAAAATTCCCCCGCGTCACAATTTGTTGCAGCCACAGCCAATACTGCACAATAGCTGGTTTATCTAAGCCGAACTGCTGTTCGAGTTGCTTGAGAGTCTCCGGCGAAATCTTCGGATTTTGGCTCAAAGTATCCAAGTAATTTCCCGGTGCCAGTTCAATAATTGCAAAACAAAGCATTGATGCCAAAAATAGGGTTAAAAGTGCCTGCAACAGTCGCTTGACAACATAAGTAAATGTCTCGCCACCAAACAGAAAATTCAACATTTGCCCATTTCGATTCAATTTAATAGAAGTCATAGGATTTTAGATTTTAGATTTTAGATTTTAGATTTGAACAATTGAAGAATTGTGAATGACTCATAAATACCAGCATAACCTCTATTATCTGTAGGGTGCGCACTGCGCAC
>NZ_JAUBUR010000019.1:111503-145241 GCF_036705485.1 Microcoleus sp. AT9b-C3
AATGACTCATAAATACCAGCATAACCTCTATTATCTGTAGGGTGCGCACTGCGCACCTTACCTACTGAACAATTGAAGAATTGTGAATGACTCATAAATACCCGCACAACCTCTATTATCTGTAGGGTGCGCACTGCGCACCTTACCTACTGAACAATTGAAGAATTGTGAATGACTCATAAATACCCGCACAACCTCTATTATCTGTAGGGTGCGCACTGCGCACCTTACCTACTATCTGTAGGGTGTGCACTGTGCACCTTACCTACGCAGAATCTCTATTATCTGTAGCCAGTAGTTTTTCTTCAGCAGTTAACTGTAGTTAACTATTAACTGACTAATACTCCACTAGCGTAACAATTGGCACATCGGGCAATTTCTGCCTCCCACCCAAACCCTGCAATTCAATGATAAAAGCAAAACCGACAAGCTCGCAGCCAGCTTGTTCCAACAATTTAGCCGTCGCCGCCGCTGTTCCGCCAGTGGCGATTAAATCGTCCACAATCAGCACCCGGCTGCCGGATGTCATCGCATCTCGGTGCATCTCCAGTCGATCGACACCGTACTCTAACTCGTACTCAGCAAAATGAACCGCACCGGGCAGTTTCCCCGGCTTGCGGACAGGAATAAAGCCTATTCCCATTTTATAAGCCAAAGGCGCGCCAAAGATAAAGCCCCGCGATTCCATGCCCACCACATAGTCAACAGACATTGCAGAGCATTTTTCCGCTAAGCTGTCAATGGTGTAGCTGAGCCCTTGCGGGTCGCGCAGTAAAGTTGTAATGTCTCGAAACAGAATTCCCGGCTTTGGGAAATCAGGAATGTCGCGAATCAGAGATTTGAGATCCATAAGCTTGCAGATCGGGGTTGAGGGTAACGAGGCATCAAAAATGGTACAATAATAACGTCAATCGATTTTAAATTTTAAATTTTAGATTTTAGATTTTAGATTTACTATATGTAAACAAATGTCATAATTTCCTAACAACAGGGTTGAATATCAACATTTGTCACCCTATGATCGAAAGTCAAAAATCTAATATCTAAAATCCAATGATTAAGTTGGCAGCACGAGTGGGTGAGGTTTCTCCTTCTATAACCTTGGCGATCGCCGCTAAGGCTAAAGCTATGAAGGCCGAAGGGATTGATGTCTGTAGTTTGAGTACGGGAGAACCCGACTTTGATACGCCCGAACACATTAAAGCAGCGGCAAAACAAGCTTTAGACGCGGGGAAGACTAAGTACGGCCCTGTGTCTGGGGAACCGCAGTTAAAAGCTGCGATCGCCCGCAAACTCCGCGATGACAATAATCTCAACTATCAACCGGAAAATATTATTGTCACCAACGGCGGCAAGCATTCCCTCTACAATCTGATGATGGCTCTGATCGAGCCTGGAGAGGAAGTAATTATTCCGGCTCCATACTGGCTAAGCTATCCTGAAATGGTGAAACTCGCTAGCGGCAAGCCAGTAATTGTACAGACTGATGCTTCTACAGGATATAAAATTACACCGGAACAACTGAGTCGAGCGATTACTCCCAAAACCAAGTTATTTGTACTGAATTCGCCTTCTAACCCGACGGGAATGGTGTATAATTCGGCGGAAATCAAAGCATTGGCCGAGGTGATAGTCGATCGAGATATTTTAGTCGTTGCTGACGAGATTTACGAAAAAATTATATATGACGGCGCCCAACACGTCAGCATCGGTTCCCTAGGCAAAGAAATCTTCGCTCGCACCCTGATTAGCAGCGGTTTTGCTAAAGCTTACTCGATGACAGGCTGGCGAATCGGTTATTTGGCCGGGCCGATCGAATTAATCAAAGCCACCAGCACCATTCAAGGTCACAGTACCTCAAACGTGTGTACTTTTGCACAGTACGGGGCGATCGCAGCTTTGGAAAGCAGTCAAGAATCTGTCGAAAAAATGCGCCTAGCTTTTGCCCAAAGGCGTCAGGTAATATTTGAATTACTCGATGCTGTCCCTGGAATTAGCTGTATTAAACCAGACGGTGCTTTCTATATGTTTGTCAACATTAGCAAGACTGGAATGAATTCTTTGGAATTTTGCGACGCTTTCTTAGAACAGCAGCAAGTAGCAGTTATTCCGGGGATTGCGTTTGGTGCAGACGACCATATTCGCTTGTCTTACGCCACCGATTTAGGCACAATTAAAAAAGCCGTAGAAAGGCTCGATAAATTTGTCCGCAGCATCTAAAAATTAGTCCGTGGGCAGTAGTCAGTAGTTATTAGTTGTCATTAGTGAGCGATGATTAGTTATTAGTTATTAGTTATTAGTGATTAGTTATTGGCAGTAACTGACAACTGTCAACTGTCAACTGCCCACTGCCAACTGTCAACTGTCAACTGTCAACTGACTAAAGCTGTTTAGTCATAATCTCTTTGAGCAAATCCAGCCCTTTCTTAACTCGCCGAGAAACAGTCACCGCACTGATACCCAAGCGTTCAGCCGTTTCTTTCTGCGTCAAATCGTAGAGAAAAACAAACTCCAATATCTCGCGAGTCCGTTGTTCCAACATAGCCAAAGCTTGCTGTACGCGAATTTGATCCTCTTGCGCCAACTGAAAACTCCGATACTTGCTATCGGGCACCAATTCTCCCAGACAACTAGCCCCCTCATCTTCATCTTGCACCGGCGCGTCCAAACTCAGAGGCGATCGGTTGAGATGGGCCAACTTAATTTCTTGCCATTCTTGCACAGAAACCTCAAGGACTGCTGCTACTTCAGCATCCGTAGGTTTGCGGTTTAACTGCACCTGCAAATCCTTGATGGCTGCTACTGATTTGCGTTCCAGGGACTGCCAGTGGCGGGGAAATCGCACAGAAGGGCTTTTGTCCCGCAAGTAGTGTTGAATTTCGCCCCGTATGTAGGGAATTGCAAAGGAACTAAAAGCGTGTCCCTTGGCGATATCAAACCGCTCGATCGCCCTAATCAACCCAATACATCCGACTTGCAGCAAATCGTCGTAGCTTTCACCGCACTGGTTGATCCAATGGTAAACTTCTTTTCTGACCAGTCCAATATTCAGTTTAACTAACTGATTGCGGATTTCATTCGATCCAGAAATTTGGTACTCGCGCAACAATTGCAAATTTTCGCTTTTTAGCTCGTTCGGCACTGTGGTAGACATGGTGACATAAGGGTTGGTAGAGCAGAGGACTGAGGTTGCTTTAGATCTAGTTTCCAGTCTAGTCTAAAAAAATTCACTTTTAGGTATTGTAATCCTAGCACTCAATAGGTGTGATAGCGGACACACCACTTGATTTTTCGGAAGGTGAACGGATTTAGCGGGATTATCAGAAGGTTTTCGGCATCAGGCAAACTTTTACCAGGTAGAAGGCCTTCGACCGAATCCCCAATTAAAGCAGGTTTTTTGAAAAATATCTTATAAGCTGAAAGCGCTTTGAATACAATACTTTAATTAATAAAAAATCCCAACTTCATAACTTGCCAATGACCACAATTCAATCATAAATTTAGTCATTAGTCAACAGTCCTAAGTTATGTTGCTCGAGACTGTTGGCTAATGAAGAGCGAGCAGGAGCTTTACAGCCAGAAACTGCTCAAGTTCGATCGATCTAGAAAGCCAATTTTACGATACAGAAGGCTCAATGCGAGCGTAAAATAAACCCCGAATTTTCACGTCAAGAGCCGGTCTAGCTCCCAAATCAGTATCAGAAGGCTGCGTGCTCTCAAAAATCCCGCCAACTTCGCCAGTGGCGCTGTTGACTTTAGCAACTTGGAGAGAAATTTTGCCCGCCTTGGTGCGAGTGTCAGCTACCTTAACATTAGCCCGCACACGTTTGGAATTGTCAGAAGCCGGAAGGGCTACAGCATTGTCGTAGCCAGTCGCTACCCCGCGAGCTTTAGGGTCTAAAAAGCCTGCGCTGCGGTAAGAAGGAACGTTAAACTCCCCTCGCAAATCAGTGGAAGTATTGATAGCAACCACTCCCGGTTCGGAACTGGCCACTAGCTGTTTAATGGTAAACAAGAAAGGTACTTGCTCTCCGCCCGGTAATTGAATCGTAATAGCTTGAAAATCCAAGCCGTCTTCTTCTGTGAAAGTCAGAGTTCCGTCAGTACCGACCTTAAGCGTACCTTGAACTTGGTCAATGCTCGACGTGAACCGTGTCAGCAATTTACCAGGCACAAATTCCGCTTCTTGGCGTTTGTTTGCTGGTTCTTCCTTCACAAAATAAGTTGTGGGCTGCAAACACAAACCAGTCAGTTTATAGGTGGCGCCCGCTTCAATGGGGATCGATCCCCGAGAAGTTTCTGCCAAGCTAGGGCAGTTATTAGCCAAGCCAGTACCTCTAATCTCGTCGTAGGTAAGCAACTCGGTAGTCGCCACCGTCGAGTCAGGAGCAGAAGAACAAGCAACCAGCGCACTCATGCAAAATGCTAAAAGTGCAACAATTAAAGCACGATATTTCATTGCCAACCTCAATATCCAACATCGGATTATATTAAGAAAAAGCCCTACTTCGAGCAAAATATAATTGCCCGCCGGCAGGCTAGGCCAGCGCTTAGGGTAGCATTTAGATCCCGATCGCTCGCTTCACCGACACCGGCATTGACTCAAAAAATCAAGCTAGTGCGCCGTGAAAATAAGCATGAACTTATGATTTCTCAATCATGTTCGGATCGCAGCCCAATACACATGGTACGACGGGTTGTGCTCTTTTCCTGACTTGGACTGCAAATTAATATTGCTTAAGTCAACCTACTTAAGTTACTTTGCTTATGACCCCGAATGGCGATCGCGACTAGCTCGATTAGTCGGTTGACCAAAAGGCTGGGGACAAAGGCCTTGTAGATTTCAAAGGAAGCAGCAGTATGGACAACGGCAAAGATTTAGAGTCAGAAAAGTTGCAGTCTCAAATGCAATCAGTGACAGAGGCGATTCGGACTTTAGCCGAAAGTTGTCAGGGAGACAGTCTGCTGCTTTTGGCCCTGCTGCGGAGGCTGGAAGCTTCGCACCGGGAAATTCGGGACGGTTTGTTTCAAGCGTCTTTTCCCGACAACCGCCAAGCACTTTACAAACTGCTCAGGAATATTGAAGCCAATGGCGGCTGGCCTTACATCCACCGCATGAAACTTCGATCGCTCTTGGGGTACAGCCAACAATTATCTCCCCTACAAGATTCTCCAGCCGAGTCGCCAGAAGACTCGGCCGAAACTCCGCAGGACGTTAAATAGTTTTGAGTGATGAGTTTAGTGAGTTTTACATTAACTCATAACTCATCACTGAGCTGCGCGATCGCGCCTATAACCCATAAGGTGTAGGAGGTAAGGGTATCGGGTTCGGCACCGTCGGGAATATCGGCGTCTGGCCGGGCATTGGCAATAGTCCGGGAGCCTGCGTCGGGGCGATCGAACTAATTGACAGCAGGGGCGAATCAGCATCAGGCACGCTAACAGTCGGCGGAATTGGAATCCTCGAAGCAGTCGGCGTCGGAGTTGGTGCTGCTGTCGGCGTCGGAGTCGGTGCTGCTGTCGGAGTCGGAGTCGGTGCTGCTGTCGGAGTCGGAGTCGGTGCTGCTGTCGGAGTCGGAGTCGGTGCTGCTGTCGGAGTTGGAGTCGGTGCTTCCGTGAGAGTCGGCGTCGCTTCGTCCGTGGAAGTTGGAGCCGGAGCTGGACTTGGAGACGGAGCTGGAGTGGGAGGTACAGTTGAATCTGTAGTTGAAGGTGAAACTAAATCTGTAGTTGGAGTTGGAGGATCTGTAATTGTGCTTGTAACTGTAGTTGTAGTTGTAGTGGTAATCGTGGTTGGTCTGGGAGTAGCCGTCCCATTCACAGCGATAAAATCATTCGCCTCGATCAGCGCCGCCGGAGTGTCGATCAAAATTGCTAAAAGCTTGCCGTCGAGCGTCGTAATTACTGTATCCCTGACATTTGCACCGTTGCCTTGCCGAACTTGCAGTTGAGCGAAAGATAAATTGCTCGGCAGTCCAAAGAAATCCTCTGTGTCATTGTAATCAGTAATTAAAGCCAGACTGCCAGGCCCGGCTCCCAATCCAAAGACATCGCTGCCGCTGCCACCAGTCAGAGTATCCGAACCCTCGCCTCCGATTAAAGAATCATTACCCTCTGCCCCAAATAAATTGTCATTGCCGAAACTGCCCAAAATGGTATCGTCGCCGATACCTCCTGCCAAGGAGTCATCGCCAAAACCGCCGTCGATACCATCATTACCTTTGCCACCAAACAAAAAATCATTACCTTCATCTCCCAGTACCGAGTCGTCGGCTTCATCGCCGCGAAGGGTATCGGAACCGCCACCGCCAAAAACTGTATCGTCAGCCTTGCCGCCGAAGATCTGGTCATTACCAGCGTCTCCGAAGAGCGAATCGTTGTCGGCATTGCCGTACAAAGTGTCGTCACCGTCGCCGCTGGTCAAATAATCGTTGCCGCCACCGCCCAACATTTGATCCCTGCCGCTACCGCCGTCGAGAGAATCGTTCCCCAAATCCCCGTAGAGAAAGTCGTCATCAGCATTCCCGAACACGGAATCGTCGCCGTCAGCCCCTGTGAGCGTGTCGTTGCCAGTACCGCCGGCAATCACATCAAAGCCTCCGTTGCCAAAAACTAAGTCGTCCCCCGCGTCTCCCACCACGCTGTCTATGCCGTCGTTGCCTTCGAGGATGTCGTTGCCCAAACCGCCGCGAATCGAGTCGTCGCCGTTCCCGCCGGAAGCAAAATCGCGGCCTTGGTTGCCAATGAGTTCGTCATTTCCTTCACCGCCAACCAGCGAATCTGCTCCGTCAGCTCCAAGAAGCTGGTCGTTGCCGGCGTCGCCCTCTAGGGTGTCATCTGCTCCCGCACCCAGGAGCGAGTCATCGCCATCTAAGGCGCGAATTCGATCGCTCAGGGGAGTTCCTAGAATAAAGTCGTTGCTGTCTGTGCCGATCAGATTTGCCATACGGGATACACCGCTCCTCAATAAAATAAATTGTTTGAAATTATGTTAATCACCTTCGTGACAAGGGATTGCTGCTTGCCTACGTTAGCATAGTTGAGATTTTGGGGATCGGGTCTGGGGCGCGGGAAGTTTTGCCCGTGTCCGCAGTTGCGATCGGGGCTGGTATAATTGCCGATCGGCAATCTAATTTAGTTATTCTGGCTTTTTTCAAATAGAAATTACTCGATCGCACTTAAGGAACGCAAACTCGACAAACGAAATGATGAAGACTGAAAAATGAATAACCTTTTTCATTAGTCAACAGTCAACAGTCAACTTTTATTCGGTAATAGGTAACAGGACCTCAAATTCCGTTCCTTGCCCCAAGGTAGAATTGACATGAATTGTTCCGCCGTGGGTCTCGACTACAATCTGGCGGGCGATCGCCAATCCCAATCCCGTTCCTTTTCCTACTGCTTTGGTCGTAAATAAGTGGTCAAATATCTTTCCTTCTACTTCTTCACTCATTCCTTTTCCATTATCAGCAATGGTAATTTTTACGAAATTATCTGCCGTTGAAGTGATCACACTAATTTGGTTAAGATTGCCTTTAATTTCAGCAAAGCTTCGTCCAACATTCGACTCATCCAATGCGTCAATGGCATTAGCCAAAATGTTCATAAATACCTGATTGAGTTGTCCGGGGAAACACTCTATTAAAGGTAAATTGCCATAGTTGGTAATCACTTCAATGGCGGGACGTTGGTCGTTGGCTTTGAGGCGATGCTTGAGAATTAAAATGGTGCTGTCAATGCCTTCGTGAATGTTGAAAGGAACTTTATAATCTCGATCGGCACGAGAGAAAGTACGTAAACTGGTGCTGATATTTTTGAGCCTCTCACAGGCCGTAGACATCGAATCCATTATCTTAGGTAAATCTTCTAAAGTATATTCCAGATCGATTTCTTCGGCATGGTCTATAATTTGTTCGCTCGGATTGGGGAAAGTTTCTTGATAGAGTTGCAAGTGTTCGAGCAACTCGGCAATCGTAGGTTTAGTTTCAAGGAGACTAGCAGAAATAAAGCCCAAAGGATTATTCATTTCATGCGCCACACCCGCTACTAAATTACCTAAAGCTGACATTTTTTCACTTTGGACGATTTGTAATTGGGCGTTTTGCAAGTGGTGTAATGCTTGTTGTAATTCCACTGATTTTTGCTCGAAGGCAAGTTCTGCAATTTTGCGCTCGCTAATATCAATCATCACGCCATCCCAGACGATCGAGCCGTCGGCTTGCCGTTCCGGTCGTGATGCCGCCTGCACCCATTTCACAGTGCCAGAGGGCGTAACGATGCGCCATTCCTGCTCAAAACGCGTGAGAGTCTCGGCAGAATGGATGAACGCCTCAGTCAGAGCTGGGCTATCCTCTGGATGCTCCAGCATCCGAAAATCTATGATGCCTGCTAAGAAATCTTGGGGTGGCACTTCATATAGAGCGGCACAGCCTGGACTAACGTAGGGAACTGAAACAGAACCATCGGGAGCGAGGCCGATCTGGTAAATTATGCCAGGAAGATTATCCGCCAGCTTTTGAAAGCGGGCTTTGCTGGCACTCAGTTCTGCTAGCATTTCTTGGGCTTGCTCGTAAAGTCGCGCATTTTCTAGCGAAATTGCCGCTTGAGCGCAAAGTAGATTCAGCAGTTCGACGCGATCGCTCGTAAATGCCCCTATTGCTAAACTATTTTCCAGATATAAAATGCCCATCAACTTGCCTTGATGCAAAATCGGACTGCACAAGATACTATGAGGCTGTTGACGCATGATATACGGATCGTTGGCTAAAGTAGGATCTGCTGTCGCATTCACCAGCACAACAGCCTGATTGTTGTGCAAAACTTTATAAATTAACTTTAGGGGAATTTCCTGACTCTCCTCAACCGGAATCCTCTGCAACACAACTGGGTTTGTTCCTTGGGTAATTGAGCCTTTAATTAGCAAGCGACCGTCTCGTAGCAGTGTTAATACGCATTTATCTGCCCCCGCATTTTCGATGACAATGGAAAGCAACGATGAAAGCAGTTTGGAAAGTTCGATTTCGCTGGAGATAGCTTGGGAAGCTTTGAGAATGGCTTTGAAATCTAGGCTATCTGAGATACTGGTGCTAGAAGTGGCCGAACAGGTGGATGTGACAGTTGCTAATCGGAAGATGGTTTCGTCAGTGGAAAGGGGAGAACGGGTTTGTTTTAATATGGGGGCAAGTAATTGGGGATAGCGTTTTTCCAGGTCGGTGGCTTTGGCTTTTGCACCCCAACGAGCGTAGCAATAGTAGGCGTCCTGCATATATCCGGCTGCTACTTTTTCTTTGCTCCATTCAAGGTAGAATTTAGCGGCGAGTTCGTTAGCAAGTGCTTCTTCTTGGATGTATTCGTTGGTTTTGGCTGTGGCGATCGCTTTATCGTACAACTCTATCGCTGCGGTTTTTTGTCCTAATACTCGGCATCTTTCCGCTTCAACTAAATCAAATTTATGCTGGTAATTCATGGGTGCATAGTGCGCCCATTGCTGTAACCGGGTTTGGTTTTTTGTTACACTCTGCAATGCTGCTGATGTTTCATCTAATCCAGGATTCAATTGTGCCAAAGTCAGCAGAGAATCATAAAGATAAAATACTGGTTCGGTGACTAACCCTGCACCAGCCATAAAATAGCTCCTGACTTCAACAGCATGATTTTTCGCTGGCTCAATTTCTCCAAATAAGAAACAAAGCAGCAGTTTATACAAATGGAAAATATACAATCCATATCCATCATTGGCGGACTGTAGCTGCTGGAGAAATTCTGTTTCTTCAAGGGCTTTTCCAGATAAAAGGGTGGGACGTTCTGCAAAACCTAAGAGATTTAAAACTGGCTGCCAATAGATCCGGCTATAATTTGCGGTTGTCAATTGATTTAATTGCATCAAACTATGGCAGTAGGCGCTAATATCCTGCTCTAAGGTAGCCAGGGGTTGACTGCACCAAAAAGAATTGAGACAAAAAGTGTGCCCATTATATCCAGCCATTACCAGGTTTCCAAATTCTAGGGCACTGGTATAACCCTCTTGCAAGAGTGGTAGTGTTTCTTTAATGTGAGATTTGCGGTGTACAATAAATATCCCCAAGATCATCAAAACATCTGTTTTACTCGCTTTGGCATCGAGTTTTGAAATAATCTGGAGTCCCAGGGAACCAAATTGCGATCCTGTATCTACGGCTTGTAAGAAATTGCAGAGAATACTGCCATAGGTGGCATAGCCTAAAGCAGAAGTTGATGTGTTACCGTACTGGATTGAGAGTTTAACGGACAAACTATTGAGCAATGGGTACAGCGCAGAGCCAGAGAGGTAAGCTGCTGGGATTATGATATTGACCATCTTCAGAATAGCGAGTTTTTCTGCATCCCTCATCTCAGGCAAGTTAACCAAATCGGCAATTTCCCTATCTCCAATGAGTTCCTCAATCTCTTGGATTTCCTGTTGAAAATTTGATGGTGTCGGTGTTTCAGGAAAGGCGACACCAAGCTGTTGTAAGACTGGTTGGGCTATCGCGATCGCTGAAGTTAATTTACTTTGGAAAATATGAGATTGAATTCTAATGCAGTAAACATTCACCTTTTCTAGTAAGGAATGTGCCTGCTTAATGACAGTATCAATGAACTGTTCCATCGCCTCAAAATTACCATTTAGCAGTGCTATTTCCGCCGCTAATTCATGCAAGGCGAGGGTCATTTCATACTGCTGCTGCCAATTATTTTCTTCCCACAAAGACAAGCCCACTGTGATATATTCGCGCGCTGCTTGATAGGCGGTGGAATTTTTGGCTTTACGACAGGCAATCAGATTAAGTTGTGCTAGTTCATCTCGTTTAGTTTGTTCGCTAATTAAAGCCGTGCCGTAATTTAATTGATTGACGATTTCAAAAATCCGGTCTTCTCTTGCTTGTGCGGAAATCTGTTGCAGCAGCAATTGTCCGATTTGGTAATGAGTCGTCTGTTTTTGGTCATCTGGAATCAGGGAATAAGCTGCTTGCTGTACTCGGTCATGTAAGAATTTATACGTAACGATCGGTTGATTTTCCGATGTACGTGCTTGATTTTGTTGCCCGATATAAAACTTATAAACATCACCAATCGGTAAAATCAACCCTTCTTGCAAAGCTTTCCACAAAGCCGCAGCCGTCTCAATTTCCGATTGCTGCGAAACAATCGCCAAAGTTGCTAAATCAAAACAGTTACCAATACAAGCAGCTAACTGCAAGACATCTTGAGTCGAGGGCGGTAATTTTTGCAGTTGCCAACTCATAAAAGTTACAACGTCATCTGTAACTGCTTCAGCCGTCACTTCCGATATATCGCATTGCCAACAGCCTAACTCAAAGTCAAATTGGATTAATCCATCTTGATGCAATGCTTTGAGAAACTGTGTGGCAAAAAACGGATTTCCTTTGGTTTTTTGATAAATCAATACAGAAAGATGCCATGCTACATCTTCCGAACATTTAAGCGTGTCAGCCACTAAGTTATTTACTTGCTCTTGACTCAGCGGTGCTAAAGTAATCGTATTAATCTTTGCTTGTGATTTAGCAATTTCATTCAAACTCAACATTAATGGATGTGCTGAATTGACTTCATTATCGCGGTAGGCACCCATTATGAAAAGATGACTTGTATCAGCCATTAATAGCTGCATTAACTTGAGCGATGCCGAATCTGCCCATTGCAAATCATCTAAAAACATGACTAATGGATGTTCTGCACTGGTGAAGACTTGCGTAAATTTTTGGAATAATAAATTAAAGCGATTTTGTGCCGCAGTTCCTGATAGCTCTATCGCTGGTGGTTGTCCACCAATTATTCTTTCGAGTTCAGGAATAACTTCAATAATTATTTGACCATTTTCGCCAACAGCCTCTAAAATTTTAGTTTTCCATTGCTGAATTTGGAGATCGTTTTCGGTTAATAATTGCTCCATCAAATCCCGGAAGGCTTGCACGAAGGCACTGAAGGGAATATTGCGTTGAAATTGGTCATATTTGCCTTTAATAAAATAGCCGCGTTGTCTGACAATCGGTTTATGCACTTCGTTGACAACGGCTGTTTTGCCAATTCCAGAAAACCCAGCTACCAGCATCATTTCTGTTGCACCTTGACTGACTCTATCAAATGCTTGTAGCAGGGTTTCTACTTCAGCTTCTCGTCCATAGATTTTGTCGGGGATGAGAAAGCGATCGCTCACATCTCTTCGCCCAATTTCAAAACTCTGAATTTCCCCAGTTTCTTTAAGCCGATCTAAACATTTTTCTAGATCGGTTTTCAGTCCTAAAGCACTTTGATAGCGGTCTTCGGCATTTTTAGCCATCAATTTGCTGACAATCTCTGAAAGTACAGATGGAATTGGTGGGTTAATTTCGTGTACTAAGGGTGCTGCTTTGGCGATATGGCAATGTACTAATTCCATCGGGTCATTGGATTGAAATGGCAACTCTCCTGTCAATAATTCGTAGAAGGTGATACCAAGTGAATAAAAATCAGTCCGGTAGTCAATTCCTCGGTTCATTCGGCCGGTTTGTTCAGGAGAAATGTAAGCAAGTGTCCCTTCTAAAACATTAGGATTAAGCAGGGTTTGGGTTTCTCGTGGCAATAAAGATGCAATACTAAAGTCGATTAATTTGATTTGTTTGGTTTCCGGGTTAATTAAAATGTTGCTGGGTTTGAGGTCTTTGTGAATGATGCGTTCTCGGTAGAGAATATTTAAGGTGTGGCATAGTGCGATCGCCATTTGCAAAAACTCGCTTAAATTGAGTAGAGTTTCCCCTTGTTGAGTCCATTCTTTGAGAGAAATTCCCCCGAAGTCTTCCATTACCAGCGCATAGCTGTTTTGGTAGGCTTCTAAGCTGTATGTTTGGATGATTCCGGGCAAGTTGAGGTTTTTGGCGATCGTATATTGATTGCGAAATTGCACGAGTTCGCTAAAGGTGGGATACTGGCTATCCAAGACTTTGATCGCGACGGGCAGTTTGTCCTGAATACGGAAAGCTCGATAAACCTGGGTGCGAGTTCCTGAGTAAATGCGATCGATCGTTTGATAACCTGTCAATGTAAAATCTTGAGTTTTCATATTTTTTTTATTATCTGCCTCATGGGCGGGCTGTTTGTAGCTTAACAGAAGGGAAGATAGTTTCCAACTCCTGTAATAGTTAAGTATAATTAATATGATCTAAATCGCTGGTAATTGTGATTTAAGTCACTCAAAATTGCCTTGTTAAAAATAAACCAATCCACTTTTATTTAAAAATTAAATACCCTCATCCATATTGGAATAGTGAATAATAAACTAACGCAGCCGAGGCCGATCGCAGTTACGGCTAATTCGCGATCGAGATTAAAAGCTTCTGCCAACAATGTAGTACCAAAAGCAGGAGGCATCGCCATTTGCAGCACTAGCACAAGTCGCGGCGCGCCCGCGATCCCCAAAAACGTTAATCCCGTGCCAATTACCAAGGGAACTAACAGCATTTTAATCGCAAGACAAGCCAAAACAGGTTTGAGGTTGTGCAAGGAATTCAACTTGCTCAACTGCATCCCGATCGTAATTAAAGCTAAAGTAATGACAGTCCAAGCGCCTGTTGTTAACAATTCTGCGATTTGTGCCGACAGCGGCAAGCTGCGCGAGACAAATCCTATACCAAAAGCCCACAGTGCCGGATTCTGAAAAATTGCCCGCACCGGACCTAACCAACTCTGACGGCGATCGCTTTTACCGCAGTGAGAAGCAATAGCAACTCCCACTATATTAATTGCCATGCCAGTGCCTAGCAAGTCGTAAAACAACGCCCAGGCAAAGTATTCCGAGCCTAATAAGGACAAGGTGACGGGAATGCCTAAAAAACCCGTATTACCAACCATCGTTGCCAATAAAAAGCTGCCTTGAGTTGGCAAACTCCAAGCGGTGTTTTCATCCGGGCTAGTTTGGGTACTCCGATTAAGAGTCTTGAAACGTTCCTCGCCTACCCCAAAATTTATCAAAATCCAAGCGAGTCCTCCACCTGCTAGAATTGCCGCCCAAGCTATCAGCGGCGCCATCCAAATAGCGCCCGACAAATTGGCCCGGCGGATAAAAGCAACAATGCTCAATGGCGTGCCAAAAAAGAAAAGAAACTTGGCTAAATATGTAGAATAGCTTCTTGGTAGCAGGCGGCCGAGAAAAAATCCCAACGCCACCCATCCGATCAGATTTAGATAAAGTTTGAGCAGCGGATTTTCTAAATAAAGCATGATTTAGTAAATATTTACTAAATATTTACGCAGATCCACTACTTTTGCCAAAAAAGCCCACTTTTACCCTACCGCCGCAGTTTTCCGTGGCACCGCAGCCCTAAATATTAATGCTTATTCAGCCTCGCAGATAATTTTCCACACAGGCCTTGACATCCACAGAAGCGCGTGTAATGATAAAGTTGAGGAATTAATCAACATAGGTCAAAACTATGGCACGGCAAGCAAAACAATCATCTCAGGTCAAAACTTCCAGCAGCCAAGCAGCCTCCAATACTCGCACCAAATTTACCCTCTACAATTTTGCCGGAAACGCAAAGGCCTTCTATCTAGTCGAGCGCATTAATTTAGAAAGAACACCAGGCGATATCCCCGAAAAATCCGTCGCTCACAGCATCATCATCATCGACCGTTCCGGCTCAATGTATTATGAGTTAGAACCGCTGAAAGAAACCCTCATCAAGCTTTTGACATTAGACGAATACAATAATTACCAGCTAATTGTCAGCCTGATTTCCTATGCGAGCAATCGGGACGTAATTTGTCATTTCCAGCGAATCCCCATTCAAGAAGTGCTGAAGTTTGACTCTCAATACATCAAAGAAATTCAAAAAATTCACACGGCTGGAGCTACCTGCATATCGCAGTCGATGCTACTCGCGAAATCTCTGGTTAAAGCGGGAGAAATGACAGCGATCAATTTGCACACAGACGGCTATGCAAATGACCCAAGTCCCAATTCGGAAGCTGCAAAACTAGGGGAAATTTGCGAAGAACTCAAAGACATGGATGTGTTTGCCAACACGATATCCTATGCCTCGGCTGACTTCAAACTTCTCTCCAAAATCGCTAACACATTATCGGGAAATTGCATCCGCGCTGGCGAAGTCAAAATGGTTTATGATGCTCTTTACGACAGCACAAAACTGTTAGGCTGTTCCGTTGCACCTCCGCTGGAAGAACCGTTAATTAAGGAATACGATTATCAAGTTTTTGTTTCCCAAAGTGGCAAAAAAATCAACGGTTCATCGAGCACGCTGAAAATCTGCGGGCTGAAAGCAGAGGATCGGGGACTGTTTTACAAATATCAGAAAATCTCCAAAGATGAGTATGACAAATTAGATGTTCCCGTTGCTCAAACTGATGAGTCGGTGTTTGCTTTTGCGAAAGCTAACCTGGCTGACGGCAATTTAAATACGGCTAAGTATGCGCTGGCGAGCACCTTCGACGCTACTTTGACGGAAAAACACGCGAAAGCTTTGACAAATGCCCAAATAGCCGAGTTTACGGAAGATTTGGAAGAGGCTGTTTTTGCGCCTGATGTTTTGAAAAATCATGAAATTGGCGATCGCGTAAAAGTCAGCGATAAAATTTCCCTGCTGGAGTTAATCAAGATATTGGAGGAAAACAGCAACAGCATCATCATCAACTTGAAACACTTGCAAGAAAATTATCAGCGAAAAGGTTTGAAGCGAATTGAAGGAAAGCGAGACGAAAACGGCAACCTTGTCAAGCCTTGGCTGAAAACTGAATTCTTAGATGGTGGCGAATACGTGCAAATGGGTTCATTTGCCATCAATCAAAATACCGCTACCATCAATATGCTGATTACCCGAAAAGCTAAGCTGGTAAAAGTTGAGGATGGAACTTTAATCGCAGAAGTGGCGGGGATTCTAGTTACAGACCTCAATACTTTCAACAATTATACCATTGTCAGCGACGGCGAAGTTAATATCAAGTCGCTGCGAACCAAAATCAGCAGCAAACCAGTGTTTGATTTGCTCAAAAAATGCGGTATCCTTGAAAAAGACGGTTTGCCTGTACAAGAATTTGACTTCCATTCAGAGTACGATATTAAGTTAGAAACTTTGCCCCTCGTGCCTTTTGACGGGCGTTACGGCAGCCTTGACGGAGTGTTTGAGGAACTCGCAGAAATCAAAATTCTCTCTAGCATTCTCTCGGCTCATTTGAAGGAGGAATCCGAGGCTTACACTGCGGAACAATTGGAAGAATTGAAACAGCATTATCTGTCAAAAAACCTTTACATCAATTTTCCGACGACGACGGAATACACAGATTTAAAAAGTGCGATCGCCCACGGTTCAGTAGATTCGCGAGTCAGCTACAAAATCGACATCGGCAGCAAAAACATCCTCAACTTCGGCAAATTGCACTCTGCCAACAAATTTCTCGATCGCTTTTATGAAGTTTACCACAAAAACACGGGCGAAAAGCTAGCAAAACCGACCTTTGACATCACGTTAGATGAGCCTGTTGTCTTCGCACACAAAACCCTGTCATCCCGAACAAAAATCACCAAAGTTGACGACTTGATGAAACTGATTTTTGATGAGTTTTTGGGGTTGGAGGATAACGGAATTGTGAGCGCTACTTTAGCCAAAGTGGGTGCAGATAGTTTGCTGCGCCTTTTGCAAGCAAAATGGCAGGAAGAAGATGTCAAGCGAGAGGAGTTTGTCGCTGCTTTAGCTAATGCAAACGAGCGACTGGAAGCTTATGCCGAAAAAGTGTACGGGGAAAAAGTTTCACCGCTGGTTTTCTATATCGGTTCTACCGGACTTATCCCGGATGAAATGGAGGCAAAAGCGGCGACTGCTGAGGAAATTAATTCTAAATACGGCAACTTACAATTTTCTAAAGATGAGCAAGAGGGGATGTTTTTTGAAGTGGGAGACTGCATTATTAGCGTCTATGCTAAGAATGAGTATTTCACGGTAGGTAAGTAGGAATTAGGGTGGGCTTTTGCCCACCTTGGTTAAATAAGCTGTGGAGCATTTAAATTGGAAATTCGGGACAGGCTAGAAGCCCGCCCCACAAGAGTTGTATTGATTTTTGACACACTGTTTAAATGTAGAACAGCTTATGGCTGATTGAAATTAACCGCAAAAGCGTAGTCGATGGTAACAAATAAGGTAAAAAAATATGGATACACCACCACTGCCACAACCAAAACTCGATCGCACACCGATCACCTTTGACCAATACGCAGCCTACACACCCGAAAAGCTAGAACTGCGGCATGGTTTCTATAACTATGGAGGGCAAGACTTTACAGGTTTTTATCTTGCAGTATTAGCAAATATGGGGTTACGGGAAGCTGTTCGTCATGTACCGCTTTCACTATGGCTAGAAGCAATTCAAGAGTTAGCTTTGCAAAATCCTAAACTCAACTTTGATACTGAAACTGGGGAAGCTATGCTTAACAGCTTGAACCGAGGATTGGAAGATTTGCAAGCCGTTGCAGACTACTTGGAAGAACAAGGTTAGGATCGCGAATTAAATAACTTGCAATTTTAATTGTTTTTGTGGGATGGGCGTCCCGCCCGTCCAAAAAAGGCGGGCGGGACGCCCAACCCCTACTCCCCACTTTCCTTGTGTAGCTATTTAATTTTCATTCCTTAGTCGCGGCACAAACAGCAAAAATGAAACGCAATTTGTTTATACTGTAGGGGCGGTGCCCCCGTGCCCGCCCTCTTAAAACGGAATTTCCTCATCTTCATCTTCCACAGTCTTAGCCGTCATCCGCCAACTGGTAATATACTCAATTTGCACATCAATTTTGTTAATAGCTTCCCCTAACCGCTTTTGGATGTATTGAGTCAGCGTCACCATAAAATCTAACTCAACTCCCACAGATAGCGCAAGTTTTGCCAATTTAGCAAAATCTACCTTCAAAATCGAGGAACTGGATAACTTAAAATGGGGAGTATTTTCATGATTTTGCACCAACATTGCTTTTTTAATGCGCTCTTTCAGATGCTCAACTTCAGAATCCAGCAACTTCCATTCGGGCAAAATTTCTTTGTACCTTTCCCCCAATGCAGTTAAATCCTCACTCTCCGGTTCTGGCGCAACTTTCTTAGTAGATTTTCGCCGCTGCTGTACATTAGAATTCAACCGCCAACTAGCAATATCCTCCACTTCCAAAGATGGATCAGCGATGAGTTGACCTAACTGTTTTTGAATTTCTTTCGTCAGCGTTACCGGAAAATTTAACTCAATTTCCTCAGTTTGCGTCAGTCTTGCTAGCGTCATAAAATCAACTTTCATCGTTATCGAACTGGAAAGCTCAAAATAATAACTATCTTTGAGCTTTTGCGCCATCATCCCCGCTTTAAATCGTTCTTTGACTTCAGCGATTTCTGAATCTAGCGGCTTCCACCGAGATTCTATTTCCTGATATTTTTCGCCCAATGCTGTCAAGTTTTCCGTGGCGGGTTCGGGGTAACATTGGGCAAGGATTTCTACCAGGCGGCGATGCACTCCAGCTAAATAAACCGCGTCCATCTTGGCATATTCTAGCTGCTTCTCGGTCAGGGGACGCTTGCCCCAATCGCCGCTTTGTTCGGTTTTATCAACATAAGCAATGCCGCAAAGTGTTTCTATTAAAGTTTTGAGTTGCCGATTAGGTAAGGGCAGAATGTAAGTCGGAATCTTTGTCACCATTTTCAATGTGCAAGTGACATTTTGAGCGTCGTCATTGCCTAGAAATCGGATGTCATAGCTGGCGTTGTGCAAAACTTTTTCAATATCTGGATTGACCATGATTTGGTTGATGAAATCTTTTGCCAATTCTGGTTGATCCAAGACATCTAGTAGAAAAGTGGCATCTCCCGTCGCATCTGTGGAGTCAGCTAACACCTGAATCAGAGATAATCTGGGGTTGGATTTATAGTCTGCTATTTCTGTATCCACCCACAGGATTTTAGCTTGGGAAAATTTACCGATGAGTGCTTTGATGTCGTTTGCTGCGGTTAAATAAGGCATTTTTATAGACTTTTGCTATTAACTTTTTGATTCTATTATGCTATAGCAATTCTCGGCTAGATTGTCAACGATTTAAGTGCAGGACACGGCAATGCCGTGTCCCTAGAGGTATTTTTTCATAATTAGTATTAAATGTTAACCAGTCTTGGAGGCAGAAACCGGGAATAGACGATCGCATTTTTACAATTCAGCAGTAAGGTACGCAGCGCGCACCTTACAAACTATTAACCTATGACTATTCTGCCACTTCCTCAGATTCGGATTCTTCGGCCGATTCTTCACCAGCAGGCGGCACTAAAGCCACAGCTACGATCGAATCATCCTCGTCCAACCGCTGCACCCGCACGCCCGTTGCTGTGCGCGATTGGGTGGAAATTGCACTCACAGCCTGACGGATAATAATACCTCGGTTGGTAACGATCATCAACTCGTCATCTTCGTTGACAATTCGCAGGGCCGCTACCTGATCCTTACCCTTTTTCGACTTGAATTTAGTAGCTGTCAATCCCTTGCCGGCCCGTCTTTGCAGGCGGAATTGAGAAACTGGAACCCGCTTGCCGTAGCCGTTGGTGGTGATTACCAACACCGAAGGAACTTCGCTGCTAACTGTCGGAATTTCTTCGGCATCTTCGCCTTCAATTCCCTCGGCTTGCATGTCTAGTTCTTCGTCTTCCAATTCCGCATCTTCTGTTTCCAATCCAGCAATTTCTGCTCCTTCAAATTCCGAGTCTTCAGTTTCTAATAGAGCAATTTCTGCCCCTTCCAATTCCGAGTCTTCAGTTTCCAATTCAGCAATCTCGGCAACAATTGAACTGGGCAAAATGTCCATGCTGATCAACTCATCGCCCGATCGCAATTTCATCGATTTTACACCCCGCGTCGCGCGGCCGACTGGGCGCAACTGTTCGTGATTGGTGCGGAAATGAATTGCCATGCCTTGGCGCGTACCGATGATAATGCTGTCACCCACTTTTGCTCTCCGTACCCAGCGCAGTTGGTCGCCTTCTTCTAGAGAAATCGCGATTAATCCATTAGTGCGGATGTTGGAAAAAGCTGAAAGTGCGGTTTTCTTGATGTAGCCGCCGCGAGTCAACATTACCAAGTATTCTTCGCTGGTGAATTCTGTGACTGACACCATAGAAGTGATTTTTTCTTCTATAGGAATCGGCAGCAGTTGCACCACCGGAGTGCCGCGGGCTGTCCGGGAACAGACGGGGATTTGATAAGCTTTGACAGAGTAAACTACGCCCCTGTCGCTGAAGAACAAAACGCTATCGTGATCGCAGCAGGAAAGGAAATGTTCTACTCCGTCGTCTTCTTTCATTTTCGCGCCTGCTTTGCCGCGAGTAGCGCGACTTTGGGCCTCGAAAGTGCTGACAGGCATCCGCTTGATGTAGCCTTGCTCTGTGATCAGAATAATTGCTTGTTCGTTGGCAATTAAATCTCTTTCATCGATTTCTCCTTCGGCGTGTTCGATGACGCTGCGTCTAGGAGTAGCGATTTTGGTTTGGATTTCGACTGCTTCAACTTCGGCGATTTCTAAGATGCGTTCTCGGCGCGCTAAGATATCTTCCAAATCTTCGATTTTAGCTCGCAGTTCTTCGTGTTCTTGCTGAATTTTTTGCGCTTCTAATGCTGTCAAACGCCGTAACTGCATTTGCAGAATTGCATCGGATTGCTGTTCGGAAAGACCGTAATTATCCATCAATTCTTGTTTCGCTGCTGCGGAGTCGGCAGCGGCGCGAATTAGGTGAATAATTGCATCTAAGTTTTCTAGGGCAATTAATAACCCTTGCAGAAGGTGGTCGCGTTCTTCTGCTTTTCGGAGTTCGTATTGAGTCCGGCGAGTAATTGTCTCAATGCGGAAATCTAGGAAGACATTGAGGAATTGGGAGAGCGTAAGTAGTTGGGGTTCCCCGTTTACTAGCGCTAACATATTGGCTCCAAAGTTGGCTTGGAGTGGTGTTTGTTTATAGAGGTTGTTGAGGACGACGCGGGGATAGGCATCGCGCTTGAGTTCGATCACGATCCGCATTCCGTCTCTGTCGCTTTCGTCGCGAATGTCGGAAATTCCATCTAATCTTTTGTCGTTGACAAGTTCGGCAATTTTCTCAATTAGGGCTGCCTTGTTTGTTTGGTAAGGCAATTCGGTGATAATAATTGCTTCTTTGTCGGGGCGGCCGGGATGTTCGATGGTTTCAATGCTGGCGACTCCGCGCATTGTAATCGAACCGCGACCGGTGGTGTAAGCATCGCGAATACCGCTTCTGCCCAGAATTTGCCCTCCGGTGGGAAAGTCCGGGCCGGGGATGTACTGCATCAATTCCAGGTCGGTAATTGCTGGATTGTGGATTAGTGCTACTAAACCGTCAATTATTTCGCCTAAATTGTGTGGCGGAATGTTGGTTGCCATCCCTACAGCAATCCCGGAGGAACCGTTGAGCAAAATTTGGGGGATGCGTGCCGGGAGTACGAGGGGTTCTTGCTGTGAACCGTCGAAGTTGTCGCCGAAATCAACTGTTTCGGAGTCGATGTCGCGCAGCATGGAGTCGCTCGTCAAAGCTGTGAGGCGACATTCGGTGTACCGCATGGCAGCGGGTGGGTCGTTGTCAACGGAGCCGAAGTTGCCGTGGCCGTTGATCAGGCGTTCCCGCATGGAAAAATCCTGAGCCATCCGCACCAGGGCGTCATAAACCGCTGTATCTCCGTGCGGGTGATACTTGCCCAGCACCTCCCCCACGACGCGGGCGCATTTGCGGAAAGGTCGATCGGGAGTCAAGCCCAATTCGTTCATGGCGTAGAGAATGCGTCGGTGAACGGGCTTGAGACCGTCCCTGGCATCTGGTAGCGCCCGACCGACAATTACGCTCATGGCGTATTCCAAGTACGATCGGGACATCTCATTACCCAGATCCGTCGGGATTATCCGCGACTCAGAGGTGCTCATAGGTTGAAAAACTCCGTTAAAAATTTAAATTTGACCGCTATAAATCTCAAAAATGCGATAAAATCGGTTTGGATTCAGTAGAGCTGCCAAATATTGCAAATTACTCCTGAAATTATATCACAATTTGCCTTGGATTTTATGGGAAAGTTGCCAGAAAATTTAAGGGGCGAAACAGGGGAAATTCGTAAGTGGGCAGTTGGTGATTTAATCATCAATTGGCAAAAGCTAGAAATGGTTTTTTAGGGGGAAGGATTTCATGCGTTGGTGAGTTTTTTTGAGGGCGATATCAAAAAATAAAATGGTTGCCCGAACGCAATTTTAATTTCACAAAACCGAAGGTTTTCTTAAAGCAAACTAAAAATCTAAAATCTAAAATCTAAAATCTAAAATCTGCCGATGCTACCCGTCATCTACTCCGAAGATTTTTTGCTGCACAAGACTGGAATGCTTCACCCAGAGCGACCAGAACGTTTAACGGCGATCGTCAACGCTCTGAAAGCTGCTCCTTGGGCGGCTCAAATTGAGTGGCAACTGCCCACCCCAGTGGCGCAGCGCGAAAAAGCACTGTTCTCGGCTATCAAAAAAGTTCACTCGCAAAGATACATCAAAGAAGTCGAACATTTGGCTCATCGGGGAGGCGGCTACCTCGACGGCGATACGCCGATATCTGCTGAAAGTTACGACGTAGCGCTGCTGGCTGCGAGTGCTTGGCTCGATGGGGTCGATCGAGTGGTGGCTGCGGGGGAACCGGCTTTTGTGCTGGCAAGGCCGCCGGGACACCACGCCGAAAACGCCCGCGCGATGGGTTTTTGCTTGTTTTCCAATGCTGCGATCGCCGCTCACTACGCCTTAGAACAGCCGGGAGTCAACCGCGTCGCTGTCCTCGACTGGGACGTGCACCACGGCAACGGCACTCAATCTTTGGTGGAAAACTGCCGCCAAATTGCCTACTGTTCCCTGCACCAATCTCCGTGCTATCCGGGAACAGGAGATGCCGAGGAGCGCGGTGCCTACGAGAACGTGCTGAACATTCCCCTCTATCCGGGCAGCGGCATAGCTGAATACCTGAGCGCCTTTGAATCTCTTGTCGTGCCTTTTTTGTCCAAGTTTGAACCGGATTTGTTGATTGTCAGCGCTGGTTATGACGCTACTGCGTCCGATCCGCTGGCGAGTATGACTCTGATGCCGTCAGATTTCGGTACTTTCACCGGATACTGCCTGCAACTCACCCGCCGCATAGCTTTTGGTTTGGAGGGGGGTTACGCGCTGAAAGATTTGGCTGAGTCGGTTGTGGCGACTATTGACCGATGCCTCAATTAGCTGGAAAATCGGCATAGGGGAAAATCAGGTTGAGAAGCCATGAGGACGGGAGGGAGAGTTTTTGAGGGCGATCGGCGAAGCGATTATTTGGCGATCGTGCGATCGGGCTTCTTCCCTCGATCGACTATCAACTGTCAACTGTCAACTGTCTTCTGACTTTAGTGACAAGCATCACCAATTTAAGAGATCCAAGTCACTGGGCATCCAAGTCTCGGTCACAGATTTTTAATCAAAAAATCACACTGTGTCAATGTTTTCGATCGCCTTTGAAGTCATTCCCAGAGTGCATAATACAAATACAACAAGCCTGTTAAAATTTTATCTGTCTCAATCAACTAGGAGGTTTATCATGTCAGTATCCCAAATGACACTCGAAGAGTTATTTGGTCAGGTCATGTTCTCCAGCGTCGTGACTCGCCACGACCGGAGACAGCTCAGATCTGCACTCTTAGAAAGAACACTGAATGAAGATGAGTATGCCATCATCAACCGACTGCTGTACAACGTGCGCCGCGGTTGGGTAAAAATTGTCGATTAAAGACCTGGCAGCCACTGCCTTTAGGGGAGTTAAGACCATTTTCGATTTTCGATTTTCGATTAAAGAATTGGTAATGACTGATAACTATCGGGGCTGAAAGCACGGGTATACAGTTACATTTGTTGGGAAACTCATTACAAGTATAACTTGCCTCTTCGGGAAGTTTTTTGTGTTTAATAGTGGGATCGAAAGCGTGATGTGTTTGACCAGTGTGTTAATTATCAAAATCTCGCTACACATCAGCCTATAGGTAGAGATAATTAGAAAATAACAGGTTTCGGGTGCATCTCTACTTGTTGAAAACTTATGAGTTTTGAGTTGTTAACTGAAAAGTTATAATTAACTCAAAACTCATAATTTTTTTGATTCGAGATGGGAGATTGGAGATTGGGAAAGACTGATGAATATCAGGGTTGGGAAGCGCTATAAAGTTAATATTTTTAAAACTGATATTAAGAATCAAAACTATAAGCAGTTTCCGGTTGATGAGGAGTGTGCGATCGTACAAGCACAGCCAGTCGCATTAGTCGATCGCACATTCCGGCAATTTGAGCTCAGAAGTGTCAAAATATTAACAACCAGTTCATCCCCAAAATATATGGCTCCCGCCGTTTTAATTGAAAATCTTCAGAAACGCTACGGCACTGTAGAAGCCGTTAAAGATGTTTCCTTCAAGGTAGAACCGGGGGAAATATTTGGTTTGCTAGGCCCCAACGGTGCAGGCAAAACCACAACCCTGCGGGTACTTTGTACTTTGAGTGCGCCGGATAGCGGACGCATTGAAGTGTCTGGCATTTCTGCTGTCAGCCAGCCGAGAATGGCCAGACAAAAACTCGGCTACGTCGCCCAAGAAGTGGCTCTCGATAAGGTGCTGACAGGGCGGGAACTCCTGCAACTGCAAGCAGCGCTTTACCATTTGCCGCGCCCTACGATTAAAGGGCGGATTGACGAAATGGTGAAACTCCTCGGTTTGGAGGATTGGGAAAATAAAAAGACGGGCACTTATTCCGGCGGTATCCGCAAACGCTTGGATTTGGCTGCTGGATTGCTGCACCAGCCTGATGTTTTGGTGTTAGACGAACCGACTGTCGGGCTCGATATTGAAAGCCGGGTGGTGGTGTGGGATTTCCTGCGGCGCTTGCGGGAGGAAGGTACGACGGTTTTGATTACCAGCCATTATCTTGAAGAAGTTGACGCTTTGGCCGATCGCGTGGCGATTATTGACAAGGGTACGGTAATTGCTGAGGGTACGCCGGAGGAGTTGAAAAATCGGGTTGGGGGCGATCGGGTGACTCTGCGGATTCGGGAGTTTTCGCCCATCGAAGAAGCTGAAAAAGCTAAAAATCTGATGCAATCGCTGCCTTTTGTGCAGGAAGTAATTGTCAATACCGCTCAAGGAAATTCTCTCAATTTAGTAGTAACACCGCAAAGCGATGCGCTGGTGACTATTCAGCAAGCTTTAAAAGATGCGGGATTGCCTACTTTTGGGATTGCTCAATCTCGGCCGAGTTTGGATGATGTGTATTTGGCTGCGACTGGTAAGACGCTGTTGGATGCGGAGTTGGCTGCTGCTAGCAACCGCGATTTGAAGGCGGAGCAAAAACAGGCGATGCGATCGTAATTTAAAGGAAGAGGGAAGAAGGAAGAGGGAAGAAGGAAGAAGGAAGAGAAAGCCTTCTTCTCTTTTTTAGATCGTTCGGCGGTTGGAAACCGCGTCTACACAAACGAAGTCTGCCTTCGCAGGCTAAGAGATAAACCGATATTCAAGGTGGATTTGATATCATACATCCAAGACTTGCTCTGCTGTTAATGCTAATTCTGGGAAAGTTCGGGATATAATGCGATCGCTCCCTCGGTAAGCCGTCATTTGATAAACCCCATTTTCATCAAGCAGGTAAACAAAAACAGTCGGCTCTTTCGGGTTGCCCAAATAGTTTCTGCTACCCAAAGCTAAATAATCGACAATCCAATATTCAGAAATTCCCAGCCGCTGATATTCATCTAGCTTGTCGATATAATCATCTTCCCAATTTGTTGAGACAACTTCTACAACTAATTGTGGTGGTTCAGTTAGTGCTGAAGAGGCGAAGGGCTGCGATTCCCAGAGGGTTTTGTCTACTACGGTAATATCAGGATTGCGGCCTTGTTCTTTACCATTCGGGGTTAATGTCCTGACTACAATTCTGCCAGATATTCTGTAATTCAGGTTGATGCGTTTCACCTCGTCGTGAAACGTATTTTCAATAAAATCTGCTACATTTTCGTGCTGTCTTATTGTTGGTAAAATTTTGACAATTTCTCCATTAACAAGTTCATAGCGTCCGTCTTCATCGGGAAGTTGCTTGATGAATCGATCGAAAGTGAGCATTTGTTTAGGTTTGGTAGGAGTTGCGATCGTGGTTTTATCTCATTTAGCTAGATATTTAAGACTATTCTGCCACCATTTTAACATACTGTTTTAAGACAGGTGGAATAGTGAAAACTATTTCAGATTCACAGTTCAATTTTTTGATCATTCCCCGTCTTGCTAAAGATTGAATTGCTTGACATAATTCGCGCTGCGAACCTTGATATTTTGCTATGAGTTGGGGAAACGAAACAGGTTCGATTTCATTACTAAGTTGCGAAATCGCCTGTTTTTCTATTTCGGACAACCGCTGATAATGCTGCTGCAATATCGGTGTCAATTCGTCACCTAAAAATACTGGTTGACAGCTTAAATATTGAGAAACTCTACCGTTAAATAAGTTATTAATAGTTTGAGCAACTAATTTTAACCAGAGGGGATTACCTTGATAAATTTCAATCAATTCTGACCAGGTTTCTTCATCCAATAAACATTTTTCTCTAAGAATTTCTGTGGCGGGTTCACCTAAACCGGTTAACTGTAATGAACGTACTGCTGAATTATCGTCGGTGAATGTGATGATGTCTGAGGGAGGTTCCCAACTATTGAGGATTAAGCAGCTATTGTGGGGAATTTCGCCGATGAGTTTAAATAGGGTTCCGTAATTTTCATATCCGGGTTTATAATTTCCTGCAAGTTGCCCGCTGCTGAGAATTTGCTGCACGTCATCTAGGATGATCAGACAGCGATTTTCGCGCAAAGTTTCTATTAGGATTGACAACTGAGCATCGATGTTGGTGGAAAAGTTAATATCTGTTCGATCGCAGAGAAATTGAATAATATTTTTCAGGGTTGTTTCTAGGGGTGAGGAAGTGCGGAGACTGCGCCAGATGATGCGATCGAATTGAGTTTGAATTTGGGGGATGAGGTGACGGGCGATCGCACTTTTGCCGGTGCCTGCCATGCCTGTGATGGTGAGGAGGCGGCAGTTTTGGCTGGCGATCGAGTTTTCGAGGGCGGTGAGGGGTGAGTTGGGGCGATCGTAGAATGTTCTGAGCTCCGGTGCATCTCTTAAATCGAGTCGCGGTTTCTCTTGGGTGTTGTCTTCATTTGAGGTTTGTGCAGGCGGTGAGTGTTGTGGAGCTTTTGGAGGGTGTGAGGTTTCTGTGCAAACGTTGATGTTACCTTTGTTTTGTACAAAATTAAAATCACCAAAATTTGAAACTTTAGAAAATTCATACCTCTCCATTGTGGAGCGCAAATTTGATTTCATTACATCTTCATCTAATATTTCTGAAAGAGTTTGCCATAACTTTGAGGCAATATTTCTGACATGGCGTTCAGTACAATGAACCTCTTTAGAAATTTCGGAGTATCTTTTACCTTGCCACGTTCCCCGTACTACTGCCTGTTGCAGATCGTCCAATCGTTTGCCGGTCTTAGCGAACACCAAGCCATCGGCAAACCTTAAGAGTTCTTGAACATCCATTTATTGGGTAAATGTAGGAGGTTTTATCTATTGTATCAGACTTTTTCTGACTTTTTCTGACTAAGGATGGCAAAATGTGACTTTGAACGGCTAGCTAATTTTATCAACTACTGGCAAATTGTGACATTCTCCTACTTTACACTACATAAAAATTAAATTAAAATTTAATCAGGGGCTTTAAAACAATCTTAGGCAACCTATAAAGATTTTAACAATGTAAATCTGACTGGCGCAACTAGGCCAGATAGCACCGTCCATCCCTAACGGTTAAAAAAGTTGCTCAAAATGTGGCTGCATCCGCTACTCCACCGGTTAAAGAAGTTGCTCGCAATGTTGCTGGATCGGTGAGCAATGTCTAGGGGATTTTCGCCTCGTGAAATGTTCGTAAAAAATTGGTAATTTCCCACAGGATAAAAAATTATGTCTAGTGCATTATCCCTACCGCAAGCTAATTTAAAAATGGCTCTCTGGCAAGTCGATGCTGATGCAATGAGTAGCAGTGAATTGTATGTGTGGTTAAATGATATCGGCTTGCCGCATGAAGTCTCGATGCGGCTGCATGAACTTGCCACATACACGAAAAAAGCTGCTAACAAAGTTTTACTTATCGGCAAAATTCTCCTCATTAAAATCATAGAATTTGTCAAATCGCATCCCCATTTAGCGATAGGGGTTGCTGTTGGTGTCGCTGTAAGAATTTTGGCAAGTTCGATACCCTTTGTCGGCCCGTTATTAGAACCTTTGGCAACAGCGCTGGGTATCCCAATTGGTGCAATAGCCGGCCACCGACTCGATCGAGGCAAAGAGGAGTCTGATGGAATTATTGGAATTGTTCAAGAGATTATTGAGATTGCCAAAGATTTTTTTCAATTACTGGTAGACGTTTTCAATACAATTTTCCGCAACGTCATCACTGCTTAACTGCCAAAATTAGCAAAAAAATTGAGGTCTAATATGTCGGCAAATAAAACGCCAACCAAAGAGCAAATTCTGAAGTCAATAGAGCAACTGAAAAAAAATCCACATGATAAATTAGGGATTTTAGCAGATATTGGCATTGGTGTGGTGGGGGCTGCCGGTGCTGGTGCGGCAGTGGCAGCTTTCGGTGGTGTACCAGTTCTATTTGGGTTGTGGGTCGTTGCACCTCCCGTAGGATTAGTTGTTGGCGGTGCAGCTTTAGGTGCTGCTGCTCTTGTAGGGGTAAAACGAATATTTGATGGCAATTTTGACGAGGGAAAAAAAGCAGAAATACTTAAAAACTTAGAAAAACAGCTAACAGATATTGAATCCGAAGAAAGAGCCTCTAACCTGGAAGACAGCGATAAAACTAACTTTATTGTTTCCTTGAAAGAACCCGTCAGGCTCGATTTAATTAGCCCGAAAGACGCTCAGGATTTAATTAGGGCCGTAGAAAGCGGTCAAATTGCAATCAAAGAGGCGATTAAAATGGTTGAGGATGTGGTGAAAGCTGCTAAACCATAACTGCCTTCTGACTGCGTAACCTGGGAATGCTAAGTTGTAAGTCTGCGATCGCCTTTACTTAAGCTAAGTGCGATCGCCCTTATCCCATCCCCATTAACTCTCTTTCGTCTGCGATCGCACTTTTTAGCGATCGCCCTTTCCATGCTCATGATCTTGATTCGGCGGCGGGAATAACTTCAATCAGTCCCGTATGAAAAGCTGTATCGTAAGTAATAACTGGTAAATTTTCGAGTTCAGCTTGTGCCATAATCATCCGGTCAAACGGATCGCGGTGGGGAATAGGCAGGCTGCCAGCGCGAAGGGCATGGGCTGAAGTTATAGCTAGTTCGATAAATTGCGATCGGTGGAGGATTTGCGAATATTCCCCGACAATCTGTTTGGCTTCGGGAAGTTTACCGATGCGATATTTGGTGGCTATTTCCCAGGCCCAAACAGTGCTGACAATGATATTAAAATCCGGGTTGCGAATGATTTCGCGGCATTGGGCATTGAGTTTGGGGTCGTCAAAGAGCCACCACAACAGGATATGGGTGTCAATGAGATAACTTATTCCCATTGTTCGAGTTCCTCTTCTGGTAGGGGCTCAAAAAAAGCATCACCGAGTTTTCCTGTCAGTAAACCAGGCGTGCGAGGCTGTGGCTGTTCTCGTCCTAATCCGAGGCGAAAGTAGCGAATCAAGTCATAGATTTCTGCAAGTTTGTCTTCGGGAATGTCTTGTAGTTCTTGAACGATCTTCTCAATTAGCATAAATCAAACACTCCGATAGTTGCTGGTGAATCGATTGAGCTACTGCGATCGCCCTTAATAACTAACTACTCATACTCTACTAAAGCCGCGATCGCCCTCGAAAGTTCTTCCATATCAGTAGTCGAAAGTTCTCCGATTTTCCGAATGAATCTTTTAGAGTTAAATGCCCGATGCGATCGGCAATTTCTTCTGCACTCAAACTTTGCTTGTACCAAATAGCAAGGCGCCGGACTGTAACACCAGTTCCGGTAATAATTGGACAGCCACCATGTATGTCAGGCTGACGGCTAATTAGAGTTCCTATATCGGTGATAGTTGACAAGATTTTTTCCTCCCTATTCCGATCGCTCTCTTATCTAGCATAGCACTGTCACAGCAAGAGCGATCGCCCGTAACAACATCACCATTTTACCTTCTGAAAAACAATACTATCTCCTGTCACTGTAACTGCATATCGATCCCCAGGCTTCAGTTGAGCCTCAATCTCAGCGGGAATTTCTAACTTACCGTCGGGGTTGACAGGAACAGTAATATTTGATTTCAGAATGTATTCTCGCAGGTGTTCAACAACTCTATCTTGCAGATTTTCCGGCCGAGATTCCATGATTTTGACCAAAGTTGCGATCGCACTTGATGACATAGCTTGATCCTCCATATTTAACTTACAGCAAATCCCGTGTACTGCCGAATATTGGGAGAACGAAATCCCAAAACAATCTGTTCTTTGGGGATTCCCCCCGCTACTAACTCATTGGCAATTCCCTGTTCAGTTCCATCTCTTTGAATCCAAATTTTTCCCTCAATAATATCAACATGAACTAAACATCCGTGAACTCTGATATCGTTTTCACGTCCCAAAATTATTAGCAAATAACGGTCTGAATTGCTATCAAAAACCGTTTCGAGCTGAATATCTCCATAAGCATAAGGTATTTGAGCATATTCAGTCAGAATTTTTTGGATAATGCGACGATAATTTTCTAAGGTTCCCATTGTACTATCTCCTCATTTTTTTCAGAAAAAACGATTAAACATACTTGATAATCTGCTCTAATAATTTGACCTAGTGGTTCAGACAATAGTTCACTAAAAACTGATTGTGTAATAGCTAGATAGAGCTTTCGATCTGGTTCAGTTCTAGCGATAACAGAACGGTAAACTAAATATTGACCCAGCGCATTCTCCAGGTCATTCATGTCTGATGCGCCCACAAAACTTTTGACTTCTACAGCTATCTTTTGTCCAGCCTTCTCAGCACTTAAAATCCGCTCTGCGCCCAAATCGACGTACATATCTTTAATTCCCCATTTTAATCTCAAGGGATCGTGGGTAATTCTCCATCCGTCTTTGATGAGGGCATTTTTGACAACATTGTGATAAAGGTCTTTGGCTGGCATATTGGAATAAATTAATTTTTAATCATTGATGAGAGCTAATGCTAATTTTTAGCCCTAGATATCCCTGAAAAATTCAAGCAATTTCCGCCGCGAAAAGCCGACCATCGCAGCGCTCATCTTCATCTTCCAAAAGCCATGAATGAGCCTCATCATAGCTGGAACTTAAAAACAGAGACTTATAGTTTGCTGATGGGTCATAAATACAAAAACCTCCATTCTTTCCACTTACTAACATCAAAATTAGAGGGGGGAAAACAATCGGATTTACCCACAATTCGATAAATTCCCAATCATTAATTTGTTCGGCGAGGTCTGGTGTGTGCGATAACATGATATTCAGTTTACCAAAACTCCACACAAAAAGCGATCGCCCGCTCAACACCACCAATACCTCCAGACTTGCTACTGTAAAGAGAGTTAGATTTAATCAAAATCAGCGCAAGCAATTATGAGCGGTACTGTTACATCCCCCAACAACCTCAACCAGCAGCGGCCACTCTCCACGGCATCCGCTGACACTTCCAGTTCCCTGCTGGGCGACTTCATCCAAGAAACTCTCGCCTTAACCAAGCGCCTGTTTATTCAATTGCAGCGCCGCCCCTCGACGCTAGTTGCAGGCATTATTCAGCCGCTGATGTGGTTGGTTTTGTTCGGAGCTCTGTTTGAAAATGCTCCCTCCGGCTTGTTCGGCGAAAGCCAGAATTACGGACAATTTCTCGGCGCTGGCGTTATCGTTTTTACCGCCTTTGCCGGGGCGCTGAATGCCGGTTTGCCGATTATGTTCGATCGCGAGTTCGGATTTCTCAACCGCTTGTTAGTCGCGCCGCTGGCTTCGAGATTTTCGATCGTCCTGGCTTCGGCTATTTTTATCGTCACCCTCAGCTTTATCCAAACCGGCACAATTGTTACAGCGGGCGCGTTTTTGGGCGCGGGATTCCCCGGAATTGCCGGACTGGGGGCGATCGCCCTCATTGTCCTGCTGTTAGTTTTGGGCGTCACCGGCTTGAGTCTGGGTTTAGCTTTCGCTCTCCCCGGCCACGTAGAATTAATAGCGGTAATTTTTGTTACTAACTTGCCGCTGTTATTTGCCAGCACAGCCCTTGCGCCGCTGTCATTTATGCCAGAGTGGCTGCAAGTTGTGGTGACTCTCAATCCTCTGAGTTACGCGATCGAACCGATCCGCTATTTGTACCTGCACAGCGATTGGTCCTTAGCCAGTGTCGTGATGCACGCTCCTTGGGGTAATGTTACCTTTGCAGGAGCGCTATTAGTGCTGCTGGCGTTTGATTTGGTGGCGCTGCTGAGCATTCAACCGCTGCTGAGACGCAGGTTTGCGTGAGGAAGGGCGATCGTTTCACCTGCACCGTCAATTCTAGGACATTGCGCCATGCCTTTCGTCGTGTCAACTTAAGGTAAAACCCATAGTCCGTCAGGGGTTGATTGACAGTGTATAGTTTCCTAACAAATACCGACATTCACTTACAGATGCTCAAGTAAGTGAATGGCATACATACCACTGAGAAAAGCAGTCGAATTTCTGGGCTTGCACGCAAACACCTTAAGAAAATACGCAGATGAAGGGAAGATCAAAAGCATCAAAAACGAGGCAGGACAAAGACTCTACGATGTCGAGTCCTATCAACGCGGTGCAATTGGAACTACCTTTGTCTGCTACTGCCGAGTTAGTTCAGCAAAACAGCGAGACGACCTCGCTAGACTTGTTGAATTTATGCGACAGCAGTACCCAGACGCCGAAATCATGCAAGATATCGGCTCAGGACTTAATTTTAAACGCAAGGGATTGCAAGCCTTACTGGTCAGATTTATGGGGTGCATCTCAGTTTGGCGAATACATCAAATTGAAAGTTGACCGTTGAGATAAGCACAGCGAAGAGCAAGGATAGATGAAACGTTCTCAATATTCCATTGCGCTCCCGATATTTTCACCCTTAATCCAATGCGTTTAATTATTGATTCAATTGTTCCCAAACCAATCGAACTTATGGATTCTTCTTTGTAGTATTGGTAATTTACTACTCGGCAGCGATGGGTCTCTAAATAATTGCCAAACGTTTTAAATGCTTGACCTTTAAAGTCTTTAAATAAATTTATAACTTCATCAATCTTGCCTTGCCATAACATATTCTCTGCTGATTTCAATCGTTTTATTGAACCCCCTACCGTGTAGAGATTTTCTTGTTCGATGATACCAATCTAAGATTTCTTGTCTTTGTTCATTATTTCCTATTTCTTTAAATATGTTCCAAATCCCGGCATGACCATCCCCTATGCAATACATAGGGTGTAGTAATTTTTGGCTATTAGTCCAATCAATTAAATCTTGATTATTTTGAAAGAATGCTCCCGAATCAACATTATAGTCATTTCAAATAAGTATGAGACACTCTTTATGCACAATAAGCACGAATAACTTCATCAAGAGATGTGCCA
>NZ_JAUBUR010000077.1:0-8099 GCF_036705485.1 Microcoleus sp. AT9b-C3
TTTTTGATATAAATTTAGGGGTAGATGGAACCGTCACAGATATAGCAGAAACTCTAGCCACAGAACCTCCGATCACCAATTTAATGGGATGGGTACAACGCTGGGGTAAATGGGTGCGAGGCTCATTCTTGGCCGCCACAGAGGGAGGTCAATATCGAATGCTTATTGAGCAAGTAGGGGGATGGAGCGAAGTGCTGACTTGGCCACATCTAATCCGCTGGGAAACAACTTAACGCCTACTAAACAAACACTAGACAACGCCTACTAGACAAACACTAGACAAAGAGGAGAATTATGGGCAGAAACGCAAAACGCAAAAAAGAAAAAAAGTTTCAACTACCTACTGCTGGGGTAAGACCTGTGGGTCAGTCTCTCTATCATCAACAGGTTGAGCTTGCTGAGGGATGGACTGTTTGCATTGACCTGGTAAAAAGCCACAGGAGCGGAAGATGGTTAGTATGTTTAGACCCAAATCCTTGTGATGAATATAGCAGCCCCGTCACTTTAACAGTTTGGAATAGCTTAGAGCGCGCTATGTGGGGAGGAAATGAAGTTGTTGAGCTAGTTAAAAATTACACCCTCGCGCAGCTTAAGAATACCACTGGTTTCCAAGAATTTATCAAAAAATTAAGCCAGGATGATGACCAAATAATCGGTGTTTACCACAACGGAAAAATAAATACTGATGAGGAAAGCACAAGAAATGCAATGAAAATCGCTAATCAACGTTTTATTGAAGCAGGTAATCAAGTCCGTTTCAGAGTTGATGGAGAAACGATTCTCTAGTGATGCCTAGTTACCCAACATATATGTAACCGGAGTGTGGGAAAGATTTTCTATGTGTCGCCAAAACCTTGACCCCTCAGCCGGGGAGGCTTGCGGAATTTTCGCAGAGCCGAAGCGAAATTTTGTTACTTCGGCGAAATCTTGGCGGCTCTGACGAAAATCCCGCTAGAAGTTAGAGCGCCCTGAGTCTCTGCTTTTTAGCAAATTTCAGTTGTGCTTTGAGACTTTCAACTTCTTGCTGCAATTGTTTTTTTTCCCATCCCAGCCTTTCCGCGCAACAATGCAAATACCGAAACTCCATCTCCTTGGCACAGTCGTAATCGGGTGAGTCCTCATCCTCAAAGGGTTCTAATTTCCGATAGCTATTATCCTGACCATCAAGATAGCGGGCAATCTCCATTAGTTGAGCAGCCAAACAAACTGGCACTCTAACGGTCTTAAAATCGCGTGTAGACCACTTGGAAGGACGCCCAGCCCCTATTCGCTTACCACCGCGCCCAGCACCTTTAACTGATTTAATCATACAATCAAAGAAAACATCGATTTAGGCTATAGATTCAAAAGTATCTACATCTATCTCTAGATATAGCTTCTACTATCTTAAGATATATATTTTTTCTTGTTGGTTATACCGGGTATCACCGAATCCGGTTGTTCGCAAGCGAGCACAAAGTCGCGGCCGGGGGGGCGGGCCACAAGAGCTGTCCCCCCGGCCCACGTTCTACTTCGGTAGTTACATATAAGTTGTAGGTAACTAAATTGAGTTGTATATAAGTAATCTGTATGCAACTGTTGTGTAACTGTTGATAGTTACACATTATAATAGTTATATACAACGTTAGGTAACTGATATGACTTTCTCGGTAGTGCAAGGTATTTTAGAGCCTGAATATGGCAGCATGATACAAATTGATACAAAATGCTGGTTTTCTTGGCTTACAGACAACAAATCTTTTCGTTACGAGTCCAACACTTTCGCCCCATTCACAGTCCGCAAGGAAAAAAGCGATTACTGGTATGGTTACAGAAAAGTGGCGGGTAAGTTACATAAGCGTTACATAGGACGCAGTTTAGAGGTTACACAAGAAAAACTGGAATCAGTGGCTGAAAATTTAGACAGCCCGACTCCATCAGAGAAACGCAAGGTTACACAATCGGTTACAGAAGTAGTTACAGATAGCGATACAGACACAAGAATTACAGCGCTTGAGGCTCGACTGCAACTGATGGAGGAGTGCTTGGGAAAATTGAGGGCTTGAGTGAGGTCAACTCCGAATCACTCAAGCCAGTTACAGAGGAAGTTACAGAACTGCAAGAAAAACTCGCTGCTGCTGACCGATTGCTAGCTAAAAAAAATCAGGAAATCGCCGAACTAAATGCACGAGTGACAGTGGCTAATCAAAAAATCTCGGAGCGGGACGAGGAAATCGAGCAGCTTGAAACGGAACTCGCTCGGCGATCGGAGGAAATTTCCGCCAGTTCAGCGCTGATCGCGATCGGTGTCGAGTTACCTGAAGCAGCCGACCTGCTCAATCAGTTGAAGGGCAAGCGCAAAAAATCAAAAGCAGACCTAGCAGATGTGGCAGCTATTCTGGAAATTCTGCAACCAGACACTGATTAATTTTCCTAATGATGGGAAGTCGAGCACGGGGAAGACTTAGACAGGTTTTCCCTCGCTTCCAACTCATCAGAAATTCTGAACTGTTGACTTTTGTAACGTGTTGCGCCACTAACAATTTGCTGTATATTCAAGGTAAGGAAGATTGATGCGCGGTAGAACAGCACTTACAATGCTGAACTAACCACGACTTCCCCAAACCGTTAGTAGACAACGTTTGGAGCTAAATAATTATGGCACAGAAACCGCCCCAAAATGAAGGGCGATCGCAATTCTTTATGGGCAGGGAAGCCCTAAAACTTGACGCGCTCAAATCAACGGCGGAACAGTTAGGGCTAGCTCCCTATGCAAGTATCTATGGCGATAAACGATGTAAGTCAACGTGGGTAAAGCTTCTAAGCAACAGTGACTTACATCCACTCACGCCACGCTACACAGAACAGTCACAGCCAATCAACATCAAATTTGCGATCGCACTTTTTATCGGTGCGTGCATTTTGCTATTTCTACTCAAACCCTTACACAGCAAGGTTCTTCCGATTCGAGTAACCATTCAACTTGGAGCAAAATAATGTCACTGCAACTTCGACTATTTGGCGGCGGTGGCGGTATCGCCACTAAAAATGGTGGCGACAGCCTCAACGACGGCGGACACAATATCGACAAATCAGTGGCACTGGCTGCTACTTCAGCCGATGCAATCAGTCCGATGAATCCTGGCAATTTTGCCAGTGGCGAACGCTCAGTTCCGATCGTTCCCGCCCCGCGCTATTTCACCAAAGAAGAGCGGGACGCAATGAAAAAACTCGCGACAGAGAAAGAAAAAGGAGCGCGTTACAGCAAGCGGGCTTATGAATCCCTAGGCACGATTGAAGCAGCGGATGCCAAAGTGCATAAAGCCCACAGAAGTTACGAGCGCGTAGTCGCTGACAACGAATTGAAAAAAGTGCGAGCTAACGCTGGGTTAGCAAAGCACTTGCATGGTTTGCGTCCTGGTTATGCCCGCTTAGGTCTTGGGATTGATAAAGCCGAAAACGATGCGCGGATGCGAATTGACGGTATCAAAGCCAAGCTCACAGCGGGGATGAACTGATGAGAGCGATGTATCTGGCTAACTATTTTATCGCCGGGTGCATCGCTTCCTCCCTTTTGGGATGGGTAGCGAGTTTGCATCCGATGTCGTTTAGAGCGATCACCTTTTTGGTGGCAGCAGGGGCAGTCGCTTGGGTGATGTGCTGGCTGATGGATTATTCTCTCAGCCAATTATTGAAAATTCCTGTTCCCCACCTGCAAGCACTTTTGGTCAGCAGTTTGGTCATGATGCTGATAGGTTTAGGAGTGTTTGTATGCACCTAAAAATGTTTGTGTTGAGCGCATCAGCATTAGCACTGTGGATGGTTCCTCTGACTGCACTTGATAAAAAGGTAAGCTGGCATAAAGCAGTCCAGGGCGTGAGTTTATGTGCGGGAATTGCCTGCGCTGTAAAATCTGGTAAAATTGCTCACGGGTTGGCTAAAGAAGCAGAAATTGAGGTTATCAAAGAAAGAGCAGTCACCGCCGATGTGATTGATGAAATCTCAACCTCAGCCTATGTTTCACAGCAACAAAGACAGCAGGAAGCAGAATTTATTCTGGCAAGCCCTGGGGCTGAAGTAGAAGCGAAGCGAGAAGCGCTAGAAGCCATGTATGACAACGACTTACAAGATACTGCTTCCACTTCAGACAATCCTGATTACCTAGTATATGTGGAAATTTGTAAGTCCAAGGAAGCTGGCAAATCCCAAACTTGGATTATTGAGAACATTCTCAAAATGGGAGGACGTAAATTCAAGGATGGCAAGGTAAAGTTAGAAGCACTTTTGCAACAGTTTAAACTTGAAGAGGAAAAATGACAGACCCTTATTATCCCAACTCAGTGTTACCAAAAATGCGATTACTGGGTACAAAATCTGAAATACACCAGACTTTGTATTTCCTCAAAACTTCAAAATGTATCTGGAAAAGCTCAGACAAATATTACCCCCAAAAGGACAATCCCAATCTATTTGCTTACTACTTGGACGATTTAAAATGTCCGCTGTTGTGGTTTCCACCAATGCTTGCCAATTCCAACGAACCACAGCCTCAGCCATATGATGCGGTATTAGGTGGCAAAACTTGATACTCTAAAAATATGGATGTAGCTGTTTACATAGAATTAGTTCGCCAAGGTTTGTGCCATGCCCGCCCCGATGACACATGGGAATCCTTGTGGCGACGGAGAAGACTAGCTAAAGCGAAGAACTGGACTTTCTGGCGTGCCGTTATCTACGCGCTCAAGAAAGAAATGGAACTAATTCTAAAAGCTCCCATAACCCATACTTGGCTAACGGCATACATTACAAGATGTGTACGTCATGCTTTCTACTATGTCCCAGTAACTGTACTACCGCCTGAAGGGTTCGAGATAGATGCGGTTGCTATTGACATTGAAGCTAGCCAGATTGAGGCTAGCCGTGACCCGCCAATTTTCATCCCTATTCCCAAACTTGAATCATCAAATGGTTGTGCTCGCAGCGATTTAAGTCTGTTCGCTTACTTTTAGCGAGCGATTCCAATGTAGGCTCAGTTTTCACAAACCTTAATATAAAAACCAAAAACCGCTGCAATCAATTGGAACCCGAAAAACAGCGGCTTTGGTAATCAAGCTCGTTTATGGCGAGCCCAAAATATGAACCCATTATACCCTATTGAGGGTGTAGATTTAAGTTTTCAGGATTGCGTAGTCAAATCTGGCATCAACCCTAAAATCTATACTCTGAACTTTGAACCTGTCAGCGGTAAAGCCATCTACGACCTACTTTACCGTGACACAGACCCTACAACTAACAGCAGCAGTGGCAGCGCCCAAGCGAAAAGAAATTATACAAAGTGCGAGGGTGCAAGTGGCTTTATAGTTAACGGTCGTTTTAGACAGCTAACTGGACAACCGCTGGCAATTGACAAAAAAGGATGTCCCCGGCGATATTATCAACCCCCAGGCAAGCCCCTGGAAATGTTTTGTCCGCTGGTGACTGTGGAAGTGTGGGAATTGGTAGCGGCTAAAGCTGGATTATCAATGCCTGCTTACCCAATTATCGGACTTAATGGGGAAGCGCTCAGATTTTGGGACTGGGTAATTGCCAGCGGTTGTCCCATTGTCATTACTGAGGGTGAGAAGAAAGCAGCGGCGCTAATTTCTCGCGGTTATGCAGCAATCGGACTGCCGGGAATTCACACAGGTTACAGAGTTACAGAACGCGGAGATTGGGTAACTAAAACCAACGGCACACAATACCAGAAAGCAGCAGCCCGAGAATTGCACCAAGCACTCCAACCACTTGACACAGCAGAACGTGCAATAACAATCCTATTTGACTACCGTGTCGGGGATTATTCTCAGAGTCAAGAATTTAAGGCGGCCAGCACTCTCAGCAAATTGTTCAAAAGTGCGATCACAAAAATCGGTAAATTACCGGGCCCTGCTAAAGGTGTTGACGATTTCTTGGTGGCTGGTGGCGACATTAACACGGTTATTACTGAAGCTTGCCAAGAAACCTCAGAAGGATGGAAGCTGCAAAAATGGCTGAGACTTCGGGGATTCACTCCAGATCGCACAATCAACTCCAAATATTTTGATGCACCCGCACCAGAGTCCGGCACAGTCACAGCAATAAAATCGGGACTGGGAACGGGGAAAACGGAATGGGTTAAGAATAAAATTGCGATCGACTTGCGGGGGTTGCAGATAAATCTTGGATACCGCAACAGCTTGCTTTTACAGCAGTGTGAAAAATGGGGTAGCAACCACTGGGACGAGCACAAAGGCTATCTTTTTACTAAAGACCCTGACGGCCGCTTAAGTCTCTGCGTTGACTCCCTCCTCAAACTTCCGATTGAGATGTTTGAGTATGCTGTGCAGCACGTCCGAGGGATGACTATCATCCTTGATGAGTCAGTGTCTGTGATTAAGCACGCCCTAACCTCTTCTACACTTTTTGGTAAACGTCTAGAAATTCTTGAGCGGCTAGAGTTAATCTGCAAGCTGGCAGATCGGATTATCTTGAGCGACGGCAATCAGTCCGACATCGTTGTGGATTATATCGCTGAGATTTCTGGCAAGCACTCAGTCAAAATTGAGAATGTTTTCACGGGCGATACTCCTCCCATATTTTTTGTGGATGCAGGGAAAAAGTCTAAAAAGTGGCTGAGCGCTGAAATCCTTAAAAGTCCTTGCCCTGCGATTGCCACAGACTCGCTGCGAGATGCTGAGGCTTTGGCTTTAAGGCTGAGAGAATCACACGGCCCAGGGCTTCTCTTGACCTCGAAAACAGTAACAGAGCCTTGGGCTAAAGAATTTCTTAAAGACCCAGACGCTTACATCCGCAAGTACAAACCAGCTTGGATAATTTTTAGCCCAACGGCTGAAAGCGGTATAGACATTAGCATTCGAGATTATTTCTCTGATGTTTTTTGCTGGTTTGTCGGGGTAATTGCAGTTGATGAAGCTGTGCAGATTAGCCGTCGAGTTCGCCACCCTGAAAGAATCATCATCCTTTGTCCTGAACGCGGTTTAAAAAGTCGCAGCAGTGCGGGAATCTTTGAAGCAGAAATTATCAAAGCTCTTGCAGAGTTCGGAGACACAGAGGCTCGTTTACTTGTAGACGATGAATCGCAGTTGCAAAAAATCAGAGAAGATTTAGCGGCTCAAATCGTCACCCCACATACAATTTTGTGGGCAAAGCTCCAAGCGAAGGCAGAACTAGAACGCGCGAACTTGCGGGAATATCTGCTTAAAGCTTTCGAGCTTGGCGGCTATTCGGTGCAGCAAGTTTTGGCTGCTGAGTGCGATGACGAAGGACACGCTCTGGCAAAAGAAGAGTGTAAAGACAAGGAATCTCAGGAAATTTTCAACGCTCCTGACATTGACCTAGCCGAAGCTCTTGAAATCAAGCGGAACTATAGCGCTGCATGGCCGGAACGATGCCAAAGTATTAAAGCTCTGTTGAAAGCACGGCTACCAGGAATCGAAGAGTCTGAGTTGTGGAACTGGGAGTTTGTGCGTCGGGTAAGGTTTGACGAGCGATCGCTTTTATCTCAACTTGACGCTGCTTGGCAATTTGACAACCCAGAAGACGCCGAGTATTTACAGCGGTCTAGATTGTTGGCTAGCAAGCGTGAGTTTGTGGGCGATTTCTCCAACCGCTACCTGAAAATCCGGACACTTCAGGCCCTAGGTCTAGAGAAATTTTTGGATTCCAGCAAGGACTGGAGCGGGGATGATTTTGAAGTTACCCAAATTTACGAACGCTGCAAAAAGAAAGCGATCGCCAATCTTTTCGGTCACCCTGGCAAGATGAAGCCAATGCAGTGGTTAAACAAACTGTTGAGTTTAATCGGATATAAGTTGATTGGACACAAAATCAAACAAAACGGAGTGCTGCACCGGACATATTCATTTGATGATAAGCTAAGCACTCCTGCAAACTGGGATGAATTGACCGCGTTTACAGCCAAAAAACAAGCAAAAAAAATCTCTGAAGTAAGAGAAGCTGAAATGCTTGCAGCACAAGCACTTGAAGCGGTTCCACCTCCCCCTGTTTTTGATATAAATTTAGGGGTAGATGGAACCGTCACAGATATAGCAGAAACTCTAGCCACAGAACCTCCGATCACC
>NZ_JAUBUR010000078.1:0-7952 GCF_036705485.1 Microcoleus sp. AT9b-C3
TAGATTTCGAGTCTGCCTATTCGAGAGCGCTAGCCCTTGCCGAATAAGAATTCTACGAAACTCGACTCAAATAGATGCTGTGTGTATACCATTTTCGTATACCATTCTTGGGTAGAATTAATCTCAGGTTGGAGCGGTAAGTATGTACCCAGCAGCAAATTCTGACTTTCGGTGGCTCAATCTTCAGGTACAGCGACACCGAGTCAGGCCCTACTACGCGGCACGTTTGCATCAGAGATTTGGGCGATCGACTATCGGACTCGGTTCGGACGAATTTACGGCCCTGGTGTTGGCGCGCAAGCTTGACAGCGAAATACAGCGACTGGTTGATGCCGCTGAAATAATTGATTTGGAGTATCTGCGAACTTTTATTGAGGAGTTAAAACCGCTGCTAGCGAGTAGCGATAAAGCTTCTCTGCGTATAGTTCGCAAAGACGAACTTTCGCTGCTGTGGAAAAAGTATGTTGACTTTCACAAATCACTAGGTGCGTGGGAACAGACTTACATCAACAATGAAATTACCCACGTTTCTAGACTGCTAGAAAAATGCCCGTTTAAGCGACTGGAGGATAAGTCAGAGATTCTTCAATGGCTACTCGATAGCCCAAAACGCTCTGCTGCTACCTCGAAAAAACGGTTTATGCACTTAACGGCGGCAGTTGACTGGAACAGCAAACAGGGCAATATACCTCGCAAGTGGGGTATCGAATATCGCGATGTTTTGGGGTCAGTCAAAATTAGCGGCAAGAAAAAAGAGAAAAAAGAGATTGACGTGTACGCGGTTGACGAAGTTTACCGCATCCTAAATGCTCTTAAAGATGATACCCACTCTCGGTTCAAAGGCAAGCACAGCCAATATTACAAGTACGTTTACTTTCTTTGGCTGACTGGTTGCCGTCCCAGTGAGGCAATCGCTCTCAAGTGGAATAATGTCAATATTGCGAAAAGAATCATAACTTTTTGCGAGACTCAGGTGCTGACTTCGGGGGGCAAGATTGTTGCAAAAAAAGGTACTAAAACAGAACTTGTGCGGACTTTTCCCGTAAATCAAGAATTGCAACTTTTGCTTGAGTCAATCCCACACCGAGAAGGTTTTGTGTTTACTAACGAGATGGGAAAACCTATCAGTCAGGCTGCTTTAAATGTGGTCTGGAAAACTTTACTCAAGAGTCTTGAGATGCGATATCGTATTCCGTACAATCTGAGGCACACGATGATTTCGTACCACGCTAATAATGACTTTCCTATTCAAAAGCTGGCTAAGCTTGTGGGGAATTCGCCGGAAGTTATTATGCAACATTATTTGCATTTTGATATTGAGCGGATTAGTCTGCCGGGTGTGTTGCAAGAGGCTGATATGGGGTGAATATTCTTGTTTTCTGTGACCCGCTATTTGGGTTGTGATGCGAAACAAAACTTTACAGTCCCGGTGTTGACAAGGGATTGTAAGTCTGCAATCGTGAGTAACTAAGGAAGATTGATGCGCGACTGAGTAGCACTGGAAATGCTAATCAAGTCACGACTTCCCCAAACCGTTATCTTGGAACGTTTGGAGCCGATAAATTATGACATTTTTAGACGATCGTCTTTGCGGACGATCGCAACACTTTACATTTGAGTTGGCGGGGTTTTGCCATGACTAAACCCGCTGCCAGTTGCCGTCGCATTGACCAACTCAGGGCGATCGCCTATGACCGTGGCTTCTCCAATGAAGACGCCAGACAGTTCGGGAAGCTTTCTAAAACTGCTACATGGGAAGCGCTGCTAGAACTGTACCTCGTTGACGGTGAATCGCTTGACACAGTGAATGTAGACACTGTAGACGAGACATCTGAACCGCTAGACACAGTGCCAGAAGGTATACAAGCAGTCGCAAACAGTCGCAAACAGTCCGACTGTTTGTATACCGGGAGTCAATCGCTTGACACAAGTGAAACAGTCGCAAACAGTCGCAAACAGTCCGACTGTTTGTACACCTTGAGTGAACCACTAGATAAAGTGCTAGACAGTGTAGACAGCATTGATTGGACTAATGACGGTTCATTCCCTGTGTGCGGTTTCACCCGCCAAACTTCCACTAGCTTTTTAGACTGGGTTGATTTTGGGCAACTCATCGCACTCGTTCTCGCATCGGCGGGAGTGTTCGTGCTGGCTATGTCGATGTGGCAACAAATCAACCCCCTGAATTTATTTCCCCCAGTCCGCGTAAACATTCAAATCGGAGCTTCAAAATTATGAGCTTACAACTGCGACTGTTCGGCGGTAATTCCGATGCCGGAAAAATCACTGCTAGCAACGATGGTGGACACGCAATCGACAAATCAAAAGTTTTGCAAGCAACCGCGCCCGGTGTAATTACCCCGACTAATCCTGGTAACTTTTCTAGCATCCGTAGTGTTCCCGTTGTGCCAGCACCGCGTTACTTTACCAAGGAAGAAGCCGATGCCATGAAGGACTTGGCAAAGGAAAAAACAGACGGTGCAAAACAGTCTAAACGCGCCTATGAAGCACTGACAAAAGTTGAAGAAGCCGATGCTAAAGTTCACCGTCATCACCGCAAATACGAAGGTGCTGTAGCCGATAACGAACTGAGTAAAAAGCGCTCAGACACTCGACTGGCTAAGCACTTGCACAGTCTGCGTCCTGGTTATGCGCGACTGGGTTTAGGGATTGATAAAGCTGAAAATGATGCCCGTGCTCGCATTGATGAAATTAAAGCCAAGTTGACGGGAGGGACTAACTAAATGAAAGCGATGTATCTGGCTAACTACTTCGTTGCTGGGTGCGTCGCTTTCTCCCTTCTGGGGTGGATAGCGAGTTTGCATCCGATGGCAATGAAAGCCGTTTTATTTCTGTTAGCAGCGATTGCAATTGCTTGGGGACTGAGTTGGTTGCTTGACTACTCCCTGAGCAAGTTGATTAAGATTTCAGTCACTGACTTGCAAGCACTTTTAATCGGCGGTTTAGCGATGTCGCTAATTGGTTTAGGGGTGTTTTTATGCAGCTAAAACTGTTCGTGTTGAGTGCGTCCTCTGTCGTGCTGTGGTTGGTTCCACTAGCAGCACTAGACAAAAAGCTAGACACTCACAAAGCGCTGCAAGGTGTCAGTTTGTGTGCTGCAATCGCTTGTGCAGTGTCCGCTGGCAGCATCGCCCGCAAACTGTCTGAGCAACGGGAGATTGAGGTAATTAAAGAGCGGGCAATTACTGCTGATGTGATTGATGAAATCTCGACATCTGCCTACATTTCCCAACAACAAAGACAGCAGGAAGCGGAAGCAATTCTAGCTTCCCCTGGTGTTGATGTGGAAGAGGTACGGGAGCGACTGGAAGCCATATATAGTGCTGAACAGGGAGAAGTGGAAGCAGCACTTACTACCACTACCGATACTTCCTTAGAGCTAGCTAAAGCGCTTTATGAGGAAGTCAAGGAAGCAAAGGAAGTTGGCAAAAGTCCGACTTGGATTATTGAGAATATTCTCAAGATGAAGGGGAGGAAGTTCGCAGAGGGTAAGGCAAAATTGCAAGATTTACTCAATCAATTTGAGGGGGGAGATGATGACTAGACTGCCAAACATCCCAACTACAGCAGCCTTAAGATTGACTGGCACTAAGTCAGAAATAGAGCTAGTATTGGCAGTTTTGCGAGGCAAGGATTTCTTCTGGAAAACTAACGGCAAGTTTTACCCGCAGCGGGGAGATGAGAATCAGTACGCTTACTACCTCAACGACTTGCAATTACCTCAACTGGGGGCAGCAGTTCCGCCGCCAACACCGGGGGAACCACAACCTAGACCGTGGGATGCGGTTTTGGGAGGTCAGGGGGAAAATCATCAACGCTGAGACTGGGTACAAGCGTTTGGTCGGGGAGTGATTTAGTAAATTTCTTTAACCCACGAACCTATAGGTTCCGCCATTCTTTCTACCGCATTTTAACCGCCAGAACTGGAAACGAGTAGGAGCGCAAATTCTCTAGTTTTCTTTAACGCACCAACCTATAGGTTGAGCCATTTGTTGTAACGGCAAAATATTCACGTCAGAACTGTGATCGACTGGGGAGCCACACCCTCCCCATTTGCTTCAATTTAGCGCTAAAACCCTTGCTGTACAAGGCTCTCTACGGCGGAAACTCATATGAGTTTCCGTAAATAACTCGTTATACTTCGCAATTCCTAACAGAACGAGATTGTACGAGATTTTTACTAGCAAAATTAGTAGTGAGGAATAAAAGTTAAACCCTATAGGTTTCGATTTTCTGTATACACTCAAACCCGCGAACAGAAAGGCTTTCATCTTACGGCGTACCCGTTACCCATTGACAATTCTCAACAATCGTGATTTTCCACTATGTTCCACCCTTGACCTAAAATATCCACATGGACAACCACCCACTGACACCACAAGAAATTTTAGAAGAGCGCCGATTGTGGCGTTGGTGGTTGCGCTGGTTCGTAAAGTACAACCCCAGATTTAATCCTCAGAGAATCTGCGCGCTTGTAACGGAGTATGACAAAGAGGCAATGCTTCTGGCGATGGCTAAGCATTTAGCGCATCAAGCTCAACTACTAAAGAGTTTGGTTCTCATCCCTAAGTTTTGTAACGGATTAATCGGCGTGTCCCTTACTGACACCGTTACCGCACCCGCAATCAACTAGCGGGGCGGTCTCACCTGCATTCTAAATTTTCCAAAATCTAAACACCAAAAAACCGCTGCTATCAATTGAGACCTGAGCGCAACGGTTTTGAGGATTATCCACATTCAGACTCGTCTTAGGGGCGAGCTAAATTTCATGTACGACAATTCTACTCCGATCGGCGGTAAAGTTTCAAGAGTTCACGGCAATCTTGTCAGCAGCAGCAAGTCTAATCCTTGCCCGGTCTGTGGACGCACCAAAGACCGCGACTGCCGTATTAGCCTCGACGGGAAGATGGTTCTCTGCCATCAAAATTTTGACCACACCAAAACTCAGCAGCCTGACCTGTGGCACTTTGACGGCACAAGTTCTGATAACCGCTGTGGTGTGTACGTTTTCAAAGAAAAAACTACCAAAGATATCCGACCGAAAGATACTCGTTCTTGGGAATATCCCGATCGCAATGGTTCCCGATTAGTCCGCGTGGTGCGAGTTGACGACGGTGAGGGTAACAAGAAAATCTGGCAAGAGCACTGGGATGGTTCCAAGTGGCAGAAAGGGTTAGGAGATGTTGCCCGTGCCAGCATCCCGGTTTACCGCTATGCCGATGTCCAAAAGGCGATCGCAAGCAATGAAACGATTTACCTAGTCGAGGGTGAACCGTGCGCTGACTTGCTCTGGAAGCTTGGAATGCCTGCGACTACCAATATCGGTGGTGGTGGTAAGTTCACGCTTACCGACTCTTTGGACTTGCAAAATGCAAAGGTGATTGTCATAGTCCCTGACAGAGACAAAAAGGGAATTGAACACGCCGACAAGCTTGCCGAACACTTCCCTGATGCTATGTGGCTCTACCCGTTCCCAGAAAGCAAAGCTTGGGAAAACTTACCAGAGAAAGGCGGGCTTGACATTTTTGATTGGATAGACCACGAAAAACTTTCAGCGAGCCAAGTGAAAGCTGCGATCGGAGAGAAGAAAGTTTTCAAGACTTCCCCGCAGGCAGCAGCAAAAGTTTTGAACCATCCAAAATTTGAGACTTCCAGTCTGGAAAATTTAGGGGATGAGATTGACGCGCTCCTTGAAGCCGACTTGAAGCGATCGACGCTGAAACTAGAAATCCTGAAACTGTCGGAGAAATATCGCCGCCAAGAAAAGGAAATCTGGCATCTTTACAAAACCAAGGAAGAGGAGCAAGAACAAGCCGACAACCGGGAAGATGTGGCGACAGAGGTTGCACGGCTCCTGAACTCCAAAAAGTCTCAGATAAATATTGCCGAAATTATCCCTCCTGATTTGGCGACACCCATCAACAAATTAGCCAAGATGTTGAATCTGAAACCTGAGTGCTACCTGACAACACTGCTGACTCAAGTTTCTAGTTTGTTCAAGGTTGGCAGTGAAATTAAATTGCGGAACGATACCAACTACCGCGTCACCCCTAATTATTTTGCTGGCATTGTTGCTGAATCCTCACAGAAAAAATCTCCCATCATGCGGGAAATTATTGATCGTCCCATGCAACCGCTGCGGGAACGCGCAAGGAAGGATTTTGATAAAGCACAGGAAGCTTACGAGAAAGAGTTAGCGACCTGGAAAGCTCCAAAAGGAGAGGACAAAGGTGTTGCCCCAAAACCACCACGCCAGAAACTTTACTCTTTCTCAAAAACCACGGGGGAGGGAATTCTTTACCAGGTCGCAGAGCACCCCGATCAGGCGCTTATGTACCGCTGCGATGAATTGGCAGGGCTGTTCAAATCTGCCAACCAATACCGGGGAGGCAAGGGGAGTGACGATGAAGATTTACTCGAATTTTGGAACGGGACAGGCAGCACAGTCTTGCGGGCTTCAGGAGTTAAAGCCGACCTAGACGGTTTACTTTTATCAGTGTTTGGGACAATTCAGCCTGATGTATTGGCGGCGCTCTTAAAAGATTGTTCCGACAGCAACGGAAAGTTTGCCCGGTTCGACTTTGTGATTCAACCGTTAGCAGCGTCGAAACTATCTCTGGATGACACCGGGAGCTTTGACCTGACACCGATGCTGACAGACCTTTATCAAAAAATTGATGCACTGCCAGCACTGAAATTAGAGCTAGAACCCGATGCCAAGCGCTACTTTACAGAGTTTTACAACAGGGCAGAGGATAAACGGGTTGCGGAGCCCATGCAGGGCAAACGAGCAATGATTGGCAAAGCACCGGAAAAAGTAGGGAAGCTTGCCGGAGTTCTCCACGTGCTCAACTGTATTTTTAACGGTCAAACCGTCACGCCCCGCATCCCAAAAAGTATTGTGCAAGCGGCAGTCAAATTTGTGATTTTTACCGCCAACCAAATTGACGTGCTCTACACGGAGTTCTCCGATCGGACTGCACTTGCTCCTAACTTGGCAAAAATTCTTACTTTGGCAGAGGCAAAGGGCGGGTCGGTTTCTGCACGAGATGTCACTCAGGCATTCGACTCAAAACATCGCCCCAACAAGCAGCAAATTCAAGAATGGTTCACAGAGTTGATCGAGATGAAGTATGGAGAGGTTACAACAAAAGGTCAAAAAATTACATTTACCCTCTCTCCACACTCCACAGTATCCACAGTTGCTCAAAACCCTGACACAGAGAGCGACACACATATCCACACTTCCCTCTCCACAGTATCCACAGTATCCACACTTTTAGAGGTAGATCGTGGCAAAAGTGTGGATAAGTGTGGATACACTGTGGATACCTTATCCACACCTCTTGAACCCTTACCAGATAAGGCTTTAGAGCTAAGTGTGGATACTGTGGATACAAAATCGGTATCTTTAGAAAACTCAGAAACATTAATGATGAGCTGTACTACAGAATCCACCAAACCTGCCGCGACCTCTACTAAGAAGCCCCGAACTTTTGAGATAGGCGATCGGGTTGTGGTCAAGGATGTAGGGGGTATTTATCAGGGTGCTCGCGGGGAGATTGTGGACAATGTTTATAGTCGCGCCACTGGTGACACGTACTTGGTCAAGTTTGATAAGCCTGTCAGGGGTTCTCAACAATGCTCGTTTGAGCCTTCTGACCTGATGAAGCTTTAACTAGGTTAGAAATCGCTGCTACTAAGCCTGTGCTGATTAGCAGCGGTAGCAGGGTATGCGGGCTAGCTAGCATCTAACTAGACAATCACTAGACAAGGTGCTAGCGTCTAACTAGACAATCACTAGACAAGGTGCTAGCGTCTAACTAGACAATCACTAGACAAGGTGCTAGTATCTAACTAGACAACCACTAGACGGGTACTAGACATGACAGACAGATGCCAGCTTAACTTGAGATTAGACGGTCGCCGCG
>NZ_JAUBUR010000020.1:0-23522 GCF_036705485.1 Microcoleus sp. AT9b-C3
ACCGAATTCAAAAAAAAGTAGGTATCTAGAGTTGTAAACGAGCATTATAATGATGTACAAAACTCCAAATTGCAGCAATATGATTTTCCAATTTCTAAGAGTTGGATAAGCTCTTTCTCACCAATCGAGATACTGTCGAAGGGTACAGTTAAATCGCTCGATATAGCTGGTACAACCACTATCGAGAGTCTACACTATAATGACGTTTACTGGGCAATACAGAATCATAAGCACTCCAATGGTCAGTATAAATTACAGCACATTGACGGTAAACAGGTGGCATGGAATTCCATAAAGCACTCTTCTGATACTGCGCTACGATCTCCAATATGTAAACCCACAATTTCCCTAGTCTGGGCATCCAATGCCAGCCAAACCCACTGCTGATTGCCTTTATTGTCAACTTGCCGACCATAACTCATCCATCTGAACATTCAGGCGCTTTTTTGGCTTGGTACTTCGCGACACTTGCTTGTTAACAACAACAGAAGAGAGCATTTACGTACCGCTGCAGTGTATCTTCTGACACTTGTAATACCAGATCAATTCCGGCCGCCGTGAAATACGTTCAAGTAGCATCCGCTGGATTAACTCCTGTTGTTCTTTCGTAATAGCTTTCCACGCGGGATTTAGAACAAATTGACGACCACATTCTCGACATTTGTAGTTTTGTTTACCATGCCGAGTCTGACCGTTACGACTAACTTATTCGGAGCCACAATGGGGGCAAGAATTAATTTCTACTGTCCTATCACCAATGGCAAACACTTCTCTCTAATAGTAGCTTAAGTTTACTCCATCCTTTGCTTCATGGCACTACCCTCCAAGAGCAGTTTTAACACGTAAAATTTTCATCCAAGAACTCGCATTATTTGTCGGTATCCACTTTAAGTCGCTTGGATAAGTGTTTTTTCCAAATCTTACGGAGATTGAGACTCCCCTATCTACCTCTTGAAATTTTTTATCTACCGGGCCACTTTGGTCATATACTACTTTTGGGTTATCTGCTGGATTTTCATCCTTAACCCAATCTTTAGCACCAATCATTTTACCCACTGCGTTATAGTCCTCTGTTTTAGTACACAGGGTAAGCTCATCTAATTTGGTATAAATTGTACTTGACAAAAAGCCGCCAATAAGCTCTATATCTGTGTACCGAACTCAAACCTATAATTAAGTTGGAATCTTATACCAATTCACTATGAAGCTATACTAAATATAGGCTAAAAGTAGAGAAGATCCAATATGGCCAACAAATTTCAGGTAGAAATCCAGGAAACGGTTGAGGAACTAGAGCATCGACTCGAACGGGCTATAACTGCAGTAAGTAAAGAAAAATTACTGCTATTATACTGGATTGCCACCAAAAGAATCAAAACAAGAGAAGAATTAGCCACGATGCTGAAGGGAGACTCTTCAACAATATATCGTTGGTTTAAAACATACAAGCAAGGTGGAATTACAGAATTACTCACAGTAAAAAAAGCTCCCGGGAAGAATCCACATATACCACCCGAAGTCAGAGAAAAATTAATCAAAAAACTGCAAGAACCAGAGGGGGAGACAAGTTATGGCAAATTACAGCTATGGCTCGAAAAAGAATGCGGGATTAAAGTGAGCTATAAAGTAGTACATGACCTAGTTCATTATAAATTAAAAGCTTACCTCTTTCGTCCCAAGACCCCAAAGTAATAAAGTGAACGAAGTTGCACAGACAAACTTTAAAAAAAAACTGTGTGAGATTATCAAAGTAATGATTAAATATTTCGTAAAAGGAAAGCCTGTAAGGATATGGTGTCAGGACGAGAGTAGATTTGGATTGATTACTATGCAGGGCAGGATGATTACATTAAAGGGGGTAAAGCCCGTCGGGAAAAAGCAATGGAAGCGAGGCAACTTTTATGTTTATAAAGTCGTAGAGCCAGCAACAGGCGAACAATATTATCAAGAATTTGCTCGCATCGATAGCAACTGTTTTCAAGAGTTTTTAAATGGATTTAGCCAAAAATACTCAGACTATTTCAATCTAATTATTATGGATAATGGTAGTTTTCATAAAGCTCTCTTATTAGACTGGCACGACCATGTAATGCCAATATATTTACCTGCCTCTAGTCCTGAATTAAATCCGATTGAAAGATTGTGGGAACATAAAAAAAAAGGCCTCAAGTGGGAAAATTATTCGAGTTTAGATAAACTTAAAGAACAGGTAGATATAATTATTAAATCTCTCACGAATGAAGAAGTTTTATCTCTCTGTGGTTCGGACTATATCCTTGAAGCTATATTAAGTGCAGGTTCATAGTGAAGTGGTATTAGCAGCAATTTATAATTATGAGTGAGCTTCGTGGGGGATTAAATTGAAAGCCTTCTATTATAGCATAAATTTTTTTTGCAAGAGGTCTAATGACGAAGGGCTAGTTAATTTCTTGGAGAAGGTGCTGTAAAAAGATTTTAGTGAGGATTGGTCGAACGAAACTCCCAGAACAGGCTACAAACTTGACCTTAACTGGCTCGAACCCTATCTCGAACCATCGGCTATCCTTGAACAAATCAGGAGTCTGGGTGAAACGAGCGAGTTAACAGAAGATCGGAAAAATACGATCGCCCAATTTATCCAAGAATATGAGATGCACCAGCAGGGACAAGGCTCGGATCAGACAAGGATTTAGGCGATCGAATAGCAGTGCTTGAGCCTCGATCCGGTAATCCAAATTATGGGGAGGCTATGAGGCAACTGACTGGCGACGAACGTTAGAAACTCATCGTTCAGGGAAGCAACCAGGGCTAGGCCATAAATTTATTGCTATTCCTTTGCTTCAATCAGCTTTGTTGGTTGCCTGCCTGGGAATAGGGCGCGTATTAGCTGACCCACAGGCACAGAACGCTGCTCGCGAACAAACACCAAGGGCAGGAGGGCAAACAGTCGCAAGACGGCTGAGAGAGCAAACACCGTTGGCAAACCACCAAAATCAGTCAGAGTCGCGACATACCCACCAACCGTGATGCCGATCGCCCCCGTGATTCCAGGAACCGCCGCCGCAACCGCAAAATAAAGCGACTGGTTGCGTAGCGGTGTTACCGACATCATCAGATTGCCACTGCACAGGTCAATCGCTGCCCAAGTCGCACCGCCGAGTATGTGCAACAAGGGGAACCAAGCCCAAAGGAAAATGGGAGAAGTTCCTGATTCTAGCCACAGTAGAGGCGTCAGAGCCACCAAGATGCCTACCATTATCATCAGTGGGCGATTGCCAATCCGGTCAGCCAGTCTGCCCCAGAACATCAGCATCAGCAAGTTAGCACCAGCTCCCAAGCTGTTATAGAGCGTTACCACGCTGACATCTAGGTTGAGATCCCCCAGCAAGTAGAGGTTAAAGAAGGGAGCGCTGACGTTAACCGCAAAGCTCCACAAGCCAGAGTAAAGCAGAAACCTCAAAAAATTGGCATTTTTAAAGAAGCTAAAAACTTTCTTCAAGGGCGACCCCTGGTCTGTATCGGAATCTGCGGCGTGTACTAGCTGCGGGTTGACATCGGTGATCCAGAACTGAAAGATCAGACTGAGTATTGCGAACACAACTCCCACAACCAAGACCACACCGAAGCCAGAGAGCGAACCACCCGGCCACTTCGATACCGCTAGACCCAGCAGCGGCACGCCGATGAGATTGGTTAATGTCACCACACTATTGCGAAAGCCAAAATACCGCCCCCGCAATCGGTCTGGTACTAACACAGCCATCCAGCTAAGAAAGGAAGCACGGCCCAAAGCTTCCATAAAATTACTCAGGCAGATAATTGCCAATGTCAACAGCACCAACTGGCGCGGCTGGATACGAGAGGAGCTGACCAACCAAATCCCAGGCACAATCAGCAACCACGGCAGCCGCGACGAGCCGAAAATCAACAGGGAATACCAGTGGCGACTCTTGAGGCGGTCTCCCAAATAGGCTCCCAGCGGTTGCAGCAAATTGGTTACCTGAGGAATTGAGGCCAGGAGACCAATTTCCACTGTACTGGCACCGAGATCCAGCAAGAAATTACTAAGCAACGCGCCGCCAATAATACTGTAAAACACCGTAGCGAAGCTACCTTCGGTAGTTAATGCCTTGAGGCTTTTCCGAATTTCTGCCTTGGGAATTTTAAGATGCGGGTTTGCCGTAAATACTGTCTCTGATAATGCCTTATTGTCTGGGCTTTTCTCAATGACCAGAGGGGCCAGAGGACTCGTTTCTACTAAAATGCTATCTTCCTGTGGACTGAGCATATTATCTCGGCAATATTTAAAGACTTAATCGGAACTACATTACTGCTTTGATCTGAGTGCCTTTCTAAAGACAAATGTCCTAAAAAATGCTTTATTTAAATAAACCCTGTAATGGCAACCCCTTACCTGCTGAGCGTTAATTAGTATACGCCATAAAGTATTTCAGAAATATAACCACCACCTGTCTCAAATAGTCAGGCTTTTTTTACAGAATTCATATAAAAATACTCTCTATTCTAGTATCAATACTCCGCACAGGTTTTGGGGCAGCGGCTGAAACCCGCATTCTACAGTTAAGATGTGACCTCCTGAGAAAACTGAAACCAGCATTCTACCGTTGGTGATTAAAAACTGTCCGGACTATTGCTAGTATAGTAGAACTTTAATAATTTGACAAAAAGGTTTATAAATAATAATTATTTTTATTTGTCAATAAACTTAAAGTTGTTACTTACAATATTTACTTAAATAAGTTTAGAGTTAATCATTAGAGGTTATTTCTCAAGATAGATTTCTTTCTAAACTCTGAGGAGGATGCAAATATGCCACCTCTAAGGTATATGCAGTTAGAAGTTGAACTGGTAGATTTCAACTCCACCAAACTTTCCTATAGTGACTTCATCTTTAAGCGGAAGAATTTTTAATGAGGATTTTAAGGAGTAGGCTCGATTGAAGCCAATAAATTACAGGTGGTTGCCGTTGTTGGGCTTCGAGGGGCATCGGACTTGAGGTAATCATCAACTTGATTTCAGGAAGGAGGGGCAAAAGGAAGGGGTTGTCTCTGCTAGCACTGAAGTGAGGCTAAATTCTTTGGTGGGGGAGATTTGTATCTCTGGCGGAGAGGCAACCCCTTTCGTTTCAAGATAGGTCGATCGCCCTAGCAGTACATTCCATTAGCTAGAGGAGAGGAAATGGATCGCAGCTTAGGATGTTTAATAAAACAGGGAATTTTCTAGGGAACGATGAGCTTATTACTAATAGATATGGATGGTACGCTCCGTGAACCACTCAGCGGACACCAATACTTCCAACATCCCAAAGATCAACGGATTATTGAAGGTGCCCAGATTGCCATTCGCGCCTACAAAGACGATTGGATAATTGCCGGCATCACCAACCAAGGTGGAGTGGCCGCAGGTCATAAGTCTATGCAAGAGTGCATCCAGGAACAGCAATACACGCTTGAGTTATTCCCAGAGTTGAGAGAGATCTACTTCTGCCCCGACTTTGAGGGTAAAAAGTGTTTCCGCGTCACTGGCCACAATGTTTATAACCACAGCCAAACTAAGTGGTCTGGACAGTACCGCAAACCGCGATCGGGTATGTTGCAACTAGCAATGGTCAGACACAAACACACCCCGCAAAATTCGCTGTATGTGGGCGATCGCCCCGAAGATGAACAGGCTGCGCAACGAGCACGTATACCCTTTCAATGGGCATGGGACTGGATCGAGCAACATCAAGAGGCGATCGTCCCCAACCTTACAGAAGTAAAGTAACTCAAAGAATAATCATGGAACGAGAGATTACAGATAGCAACGGCATTACCTGGGTATGTATTCAAGCCTATTCTGGGATTTCCCACAATGCAGAAAACCAGGATGCGGCTCAGGTTAAAGGACAAGAAGATACGTACTGGGTAGTCTGTACGCCTAGTGGTGGCGCAAAGTCAGTGCGGCTCAAGCTTCAGGGCGAATGGGAAAAATCCTACTCTGATGAGATGTTGCTCAATGAAATTCAAGCACAGCAGGGGGAATGACCACAGCAAAATCAAGTGGTCTGGACAATACCGCAAACCGCGATCGGGTATGCTGTGTCAGGGGAGAGTATGACTCCGGGTTTACCAGTTACGTGCCGTATTTTTAACAATTTTTGCCGACCGCCAGCACTATATTGTTTTAACCATCTATTTACAGTAATTCTCTTTACACCTGGCAGGTTCACTCCATCTGTAAAGCTTTGGTTATATCCAGCTTTTAACCAATCTCGGTGTCTGAATTTGTGGTCGATTAATTATAGTTCACGGGGCTGCGACAAAATTATTTTTAACTCCTCTGGGGTTAAATCAATTTTTTATTGGTAATTTACGTGCATAAAATATTTCTCAAACTCTCAGCATCCTTGTAGTATGATTTTGGGGAACGGACATTAATATTCATTTATTTACATAATTTTTTTCCTGCCGACATACTTAGATATATATACAGCAAGTCGGATGCTCGCACTCCTTCCTATAAAAGTAAAATTCACTGAACAAACACAGCAACAACCCGGTTTCTTGGATAAACCGGGTTGCTAAACACAGAGCTTAGTTTAAATCGGTTCTTCCCCTTGATTAAAGCGCGGAATTACTTGACTTTCTTCGACCACAACAATAGCCTCATTGGGAATATTGAGGATGCCTGTAAATTTATCTTGACTTGCTTTCAAAGCTTGTTCTTTATTTTTGTATTCGGCTAGTTCGCGCTGTAAATTGTCAATAGTCTGTTGAAAGCAAGTGGCTTGTTTGAGCATTTCTTGTTCTGAAAAATCCAGTAATTCAATCAAATTGGCAACTTGATGTTCAAGTAACTGGGTTTCGGTATAATTGTTATTATCAACAAAAAATTTAGAATTTTCTGAATACTCAAACACACTTTTTTCGTCGGGGCTAGACAATGCTGTTTTGACACTAAGTGCCAAATCTTTAAACATTTCAGCCGTGCTTTGGGGAATTTTAACTTTCAGGAACATCACTACGGCAAACAAACTTCCTGACGGCAGAAGTCCCCCAAATCCCAAGACCGACTTGACTTGGTAGGGGAGAATTAAATAATTTTGCTCAGGAATAAAGCGACTGCCTTTTGCCTCTGATACGTGAAAAATATTTAATACTGCTGGCTCTAATTGCAGGAACCTTTCTGGCTCAATTCCGAGGAATGTAGGAATATCTAAACCAAACTGCCGGAGCATTTCCGAAATCGCCGGCATTTGAGCCACTAATTTTGTGCTAACTAATGGAATAGCTGTATTTTCTGCTGCTGTGTGCCGAGAATTCCACTGCGGTTCTGTGCCTGCGGCTGCTAGCAGAGTCCAACATTTCATGTCGGCGGCGGGGGAATTGCCCTTCATTAAGCCGCGGGCGGATTGTTGCAATGAGTCTTCTAATTCCCCGTAGGGATGAGTTTTGAACAAACGCACTAAGGCACAGGTATTTTCTCCTGTTTGCGAATCGCAAAAATGTTGGTAAATATAGTTAACAATCTTTTGGCTGCTGGCTTCCATACTAGCAGTATTTCGACCTAAGTAGCGCAGGACTAAGCTGCATTTAGCCATGTCTTGCGGGGTAAATAAGGTAATATCGTACATGAAAAAATGCTCTCCAAGAGCTCAAACACTCTTGTTCATTTATCGTTAAGGCCGCTACGGCATCCGGAATCCTACTGAGAGTTTTGAACAAAGTGTTAGTTAAAATGTGTATAAAATTTGCCCGCCAAATGCAGCAGTTGTATGGCAGGATACAGAAATTAAGATTAAAGCAAAAAAAATCTATCCCCTAGGGTAGGCCACAAAGGCAGAAAAGCCGATGTATAAGTTGTAAACGGGTTTTTAACCATAAGTTCCCCAAAAAAATTAAAGAAACCCGGCTTTTCACAGGTCGGCCTCGCGTTTTACAGGGCATTTTCGTAGATAAAAGTCGGTTTCTGGATAAGCCATATTCACCGAAATCCTAGAAACTCAATGTGCAATTTTTGTGGCGGGCGATCGCCCGCCGATCAATCAAAATTTGGTAAAATTTCGGCAGTCTTGGACGCAGAAACCGGGTTGGGTTACAGAGAAAAAACCCGGTTTCTTGGGTATTGCTAAGTAGATGCTTTGTTCAAAACTTTTAACCACCCCATACAACTCTATTGAGCTGGTTGAGACTTGGCTTCCAGGGCATCTTTAGCCGACAATCCCTGATCTTGAACGCCAAAATACCACAAACTAGCAGCAGCTTCGGCACGAGTCACCGCTTTCTTCGGCTGAAACAGTGTAGTAAAACCAAAAACGCGGCGAATATTCGCTAAGTCTCCATTGTTAAAATCAGCTAAAACTGCCCGCGATGCCTGGGAATCAATCTTAGAAGCATCTTGAAAACCCCACTTTTCTTTCACTCCCTCAATGTTAGCTGTGGGTAAAACTTGACGACTATCTAAAGGCACTTTCCAGAGAATCATTGTTTCGCGAGTTAAAGGTGCATCGGGGCGAAATTTCACATCTTTACTTTCTCCCGAAAGCGAACTCGGAATTACACCGGCTTCTGCTAAACCTTGAATTGCTGAAAAATCCGGGTCAGTTTTGGGTACGTCAGAAAAGGCTGGTTCGCTAGAGTCTACTGCTAATCTAATTTGTTTGGCTTGACGGCTAGCATAAATCTGATTGTTAGCTGCTACTAACCAGCGGGCGTATTCGCGGCGAGTGACAATTTTGTTGGGTTTGGGCAAAGTGCTGGCTGTTTCTAAATTAGCATTTTCTGCCGTTAGCGAAGCCCTCGGAGAGGATCGCACTTTCAGCACTTCCAACTGACTTAAATCAGCTACATACTGTCGCAACTGTTGAGGAATTTGGGTGTCTAGTTGGCTAACTTGTGCTGATTTTGGCGAGGCGGATGGCGTTGGAGTAGTTCCCTCTGAATTAGATGGAGTTGGTGAAGCGGTTGGAGATGCGCTAGACTCGGAATTGTTAGGTTGGGGACTGGCGGCAATTTCTGAGCCCTCTTTACTGTAGTCGATCGCAAATTCTGTAGAACCCCCTACTTTCTGAGTAGGAGAAAGCGACACAGTTACCCGTAAATTATCTCGCGTTGCTACCAAAGAACCTTGTCCCTCGGCGGTGGGGCGGCTGACTATTTCCCAGTTGCGACGCCCAAACTCTGTCGAGTAAAAGTTCTGAACCGAATTAACCGGATCAGTGCTTTCCCAGCGCAGCCGCACATTTTTTGGCGACGGATCTGTTTGCCTACTAACTTCGATTAACTCAGCATTAGGATAGAGTGGAATCTCTGTGGGGAAATCGGGAGGAAGTTTGGCGGTAGAGTTTGTCTCAATTGCTGTCGCTGGTGGCGGGGAAGAGAAAACTACTGGGTTTTGTTTTAATTTTGGATCGGCGGCTAAAGCTTCTTCGAGGGCCTTGCTGTTGGGGCTGTTTGCACAAGCTGTGACAGCAGCCAGCAGACACACAGCCAGCCCAGTATTTACAGCAGCGAGTATATTGGTTGTATTGGTTTTAGTGATTTTAGATCGCCCTTGAGAGTGGCCTCGCCGTTGAGTAAATATAATATTCAGCATAAATCGCCCCTTTGCAGATATATTTCTAGGCTAGCGCATATCGATCGGGCATATATAATTTTTACCCAAATGAAATTTCTGTATTTACTTCTAGTTACTGCTACATTACTTTCATACCCTGTCAAGTTTGCCCGTCCCGCTGCATCTCAACCAGCCCCGCTGCGGCCAGAAATTCAGACGCCAGAGTGGCAGCCATTTTGCTCGGCGATGGGTCAGTTTGCGATCGATATGCCCGCAAATCCCAAAATTAATTCTGAAACTTTTTCAAATCAAATTATTGCTCATACATACCGCTCGAACTTAAAAAACAAAGAAACTTATTTGCTTCAATACTTTGACCTGGATTTTCGGCTAAGTAACAATAATATCAATAATATCAGAATTACTTTAAATAATGCCGTTGATTTTTTCGTCGTGGCAGCGAATGCTAAAGTCTTGCAAGTGCGGGATATTTCCCTCGGAGGCTATCCCGGAAAAGAATTTGAGTTTCAGCCGCTTTCTCCCACTGAACCTATAGGTGTAGGTCAAGTTTTTTTGGTGGAAACGCGCGTTTACGGCCTGGTTGCTACTACCCCAGAACCCGAAAATGCTCAAAAATTTCTCGACTCTTTTCGTTTGTTTTGAAGCAGGAAGTTTGGCAATGAGTAGCGTAGGAGATTTAACAGATTTAACGGAGAGAGGTTGAGGGAATAAGTCACAGGTTCCAGGGAAGAGAGAAAAATTAGTTGGGATGGGCGATCGAATTTATTCATAAAACTTACGCTTTTCAACTTGGTGTCTATGAAAATATTGACCTGGGCCACAAAAAAGGCGGGTTCAAACCTGTTTCTGAGTAATAATGTGGTCATAACTAAATTACGCTAAATTTGAATTAATACCTTTTTTTCTTTTTTGTACTCTATCTAACGACATAGATAATTTTTACACCCGTGGAGCGATGTAGATCCTTGCTCAAGTTTATATATTTGATATAAGGATTTTTAAATCGCAGAAAGCACAAACCAGAAAGCACAAACAAAGATGCTGTCTTGCTTCATCTGGCTCCCATCTGGCTCAACCAAGTCAGCCTCATTGAAAGCTTACCCGGAGGGTATTAACCTATTATGAACAAACTAACACCAATTCTCCTCAGCGGCATCCTATTATTTGGAGCTGCTGCTTGCAGCGAAGGGGCTAAAACTAGCGCTGATGCTCCTAATTCTACCACAGAAAATACCGCTAGCCCGCCCCCAGCCGAGACAGTTCAAAAAACTCAGGGTGACGCCACTAGCCAGATTCGCCAAAACCAAGCAAATTCTGATATCAGGGCCAGAGAACAGCGCAACAATGTGACGGGTGGCGATGCAATCAGAGCCGATGGCGACCTCCAAAGTGAAGTGCGATCCAAGTTAGAAGTAAACATCACTAAAGGTCAGCTAACTGTTGATGCAAAAGATGGGCTTGTCACCGTAGGTGGCACAGTTCCCAATCAAACTGATTTAGCTAAAATTGAGCCACTAGCTAAAGAGATTAAGGGTGTCAAACAGGTGAATGTTACCGCTGTTGTCGCCCCCGCTGCACCCGCATCGCCTAGCAGCAATCCATAAATTAGAAGGAAGAAATCCGAGGGAAGGCAGGGAGAAGGATGTAGTTATCTAGGAGAGAAGTCTGAGGGAAGAGGGTAAAGTTGGGCCTTGTAAGATTGCTTTGGGAGCGGAGCGCAAGGCTTAGGTGACTCTCTAGGGAGAGCGGGGTTTTAAGTTAAAGAGTGTAAATTGCATTTAAAATTTACGCACTCAAAACTCGCGCAATACCTGCAACTTCCTCTTCCCAATTTCCGATTTTTCAGCCCGGATAATTAGTGGGAAACCAATCTGAAGATAGAGCTGGAATTTATTCCCACCGACCGATGAAAATTGTTGGGAAAAAATGACTAAATGTGATTGATGGCAGAGCATAAATTCTGTGGTTGTGTAAAAGTAGTATATTTTTCAGGAGAAAAAAAATGGCTTTAGGTCAACACAAGCGAGCTGTAGGAGCATTTTCTAATTACCGAGATACGGAACTAGCCCTGATGGAGCTGCAAAGTACCGGGTTTCCGATGAATAAAGTTTCGGTAGTTGGGGAAAATCTCGATCACAGCAAAATTGCGGGCGCTAGCACTGGTACTGGTACTGGTACTGGTAAGGGTACCGACGACCAAGTCGGCGGTGGCGCCAAAGCAGGGGCGACAGCGGGAGTCGTGACGGGCGGTTTGATTGGGTTGCTCGGAAGTATTGGGGCACTGGCGATTCCGGGAGTTGGCCCGGTGATGGCAGGGGGTGCGATCGCAACTCTGCTGGCAGATACTGTAATCGGAGGCGCGATTGGCGCAGCAGCAGGCGGTTTGGTCGGCGGTTTGGTCGGCTTGGGAGTTCCCGAAGAAAAAGCTAAAGTTTATAACGATCGCGTCTCGCGCGGAGAATATTTGGTATTCGTAGAAGGAACAGATGCCGAACTTGCCACAGCCGAAGGAATTATGAGCGTGCGGGGCATTCAGGATTGGGGCATTTATGATGTGCCGGCAGACACCGGCCGCAGAGCTTCGGGTCGCCAGAAGCGCGCCGTGGGAGTATTTTCAACCCGCCGCGAGACGGAACACGCGCTGGGAGAACTGAGAACTGCCGGTTTCGACATGAATCGGGTTTCGGTTATCGCTAAGGATGCTGACTCGAAAGGGGACATCGCAGGCATTGACGTGCACGACAGCACAGATAACAAGGCCGATGAAGGGGCCACAAAAGGCGCCCTCACAGGTGGCACTTTGGGCGGTTTGACAGGCTTGTTGGTAGGTCTGGGCTTAGTGGCTATTCCGGGCATCGGGCCGATTATGCTGGCAGGAGCCTCAGCTACGGCGATCGCCACTACACTTGCCGGTACGGCTTTGGGTGCCGCTGCAGGCAGCTTGATCGGAGCTTTAGTCGGTATGGGAATTCCCGAAGAGGAAGCTAAAGTATACAACGATCGCGTGGCCAGAGGAGATTACTTGGTACTGGTGGACGGCAGCGAAGCAGAAGTCGCTAAAGCTGAAACCATTCTGAGCCGCGGAGGCATTCAGCATTGGAACACCTACGACTATCATCCCAGCGTCGATAACGCTCGGGCTGATTACGGCGCACCTGGCACTCCTGGGGTTGATACTACCGCTGGTGTTTACGATCCCACTCGTGGCACTACCGGCCGCCCTCTGATTTAATAATTCAGAGTTTGTTTGGGTATTGTTTATACTTCCAGCAGGGTAGTCGCACTCGCGCACTCGAATTGTGGAAAGTGATCCAACCAACACCGGCGAGCTAGCGGTTTTACGCTTCGTCGGTAAATTATCTCAAAAGTCGGCTTTTTCTCTGAAAGCCGGCTTTTGTTTTGTTCTGGAAACTTAAAAAAGCCACCTGTCAAAAGTTTAATTTTGATTGGGGGCCGAGTCCGTGAGCTGGGCTTTGCGCCGGAGGATCGATCGGCTCCCTGAATTTTTACAGCAGAAAGCAGAAATCTGCAGCGGTTTTTTAGTCTGTAACACTCACTACTGCTCGATTTTAAACCCCGCAGTATTATCAAATTTAATGACCTAAATTACCACAGATATTGCCCAGTTAGTCAAAGAGCGACTATCTTTAATTATGGGTAGCTAATTTCAGCAACTTATACAGGTGAAGTAGCCAGTCCCACGCGCTCAGAAAAGCCTGCGGTGGTCGGCAAATATTAGAATAATAATATTGTCGTCACCTTCCGGCAAGACTTAGGCTGGTCATTAGTTGGCTGTAGCAGCCGAATTGCCGTTGGCAAGACCTGCTACAGGAATACAGTTTTTCTGGGAATGCCTCAGCGAAACATTTGAGAAGCCCAGGAACAGCTTTTATGTCCGGGAGCGCGTCTGGTGTCGGGTGTTCTGTTAATTAGAACCGCAAGCGCTCATGGATCGAGTAAAGATTAACAGCAAGCACAGCAGCGCGAGAATACCGGAACGGCTCGCGGTTCATTTTTTCGCGAAATCTCAGGCTAATGGCAGCGTATTGCTTGCTTCGCCTGCGACTTCATCACTCCGACGGAAACAGCCTTCCTGTTGGTTTTCACTGGCATCGAGCACAGTGGGGGGAGGTGAGACTAGCTGAGCTGACCAGGCTCTGCTTTCATGGGCGATCGAAGATTGAAGGCACTTATGTAGAAGGCATTAGGGGTAGAAGCTCCGATATCTTGTTTCTTGATTGCACTAATAAATCCGATCGCCTGTACTAGCAATTTTTCTGGTCAGAATGCGGCGCGGCTGCCGCCAGCAATACCCCAAATATTCGATCAACGTTGACAAGATCGATCTAAAACCTCTTGGTATTTTTTTGGTAAATGGTTAGCAGTTAATAGTTAGTGATTAGCAGTTAGTATAAATCCAACTAACAATTAACAACTAATATTAACCGCCAACTAATTACTAGCAAAATAAGACTTACAGGGCTTACACGCGGCGATAAACTCGGTTTTTTTCAGGACTTCCGCGCGGGCAAACTTCAGATTTTACCAGAACCCGGTTTCTTTTCCTAAGTGATAACTAGGTTAGCAGGGTGATGCTATGAATCAAGCAGTTTTGACAATTGTTAGTGTGGCAGTATAGGTTTAAAAAACTTACTGACAAACACGATAGTACAAACTTTCAGACAACAGAGAACATCGAGAAATTAAGGAAACTCACTCAACTTTTTTTATGAATTTCACTGAAATTTTAAGTGCCGATGAACTTTTAATTAGACATAGAAACGGGGAACGAGATTTTCGAGGGGCTAACCTCATTGAAGCTCATTTGAGTGAAGCTAATCTCAGTCGAACAAATTTGAGCAGCGCTAATTTGAAAGGCGCCAACTTAATTAGAAGCAAACTGATTGGAGCTAATTTAAACGGCGCCGACTTGAGCGGGGCTAATTTGTCTAAGGCGAAATTAATTGAAGCTAACCTTGGCAGTTCTAGTTTAACGGGAACTGTGGCGATCGCCGCAGATTTTAGCGGGGCAAATCTCAGCGGAGCAATCTTGTCTCAGGCTGACTTGAGCAAAGCTGTGATGACGGGAGCGAGTTTAGTAGGAGCTTGTTTGCTAAGCGGCTCAAAACTAACTGAGGCTAATTTGAGCGGGGCGACGCTGAGCCGAGCAATTATGAGCGGGGTTGATTTAAGTAGAGCAAATCTGACTAGAGCAATTCTCAGTGAGGTAGATTTGAACGGGGCGAACCTGAGCGGAGCAAATCTAACTCGGGCTTATCTCAATCGCGGAAATCTCAGCGGTGTCAATTTGGTTGGGGCTTCTTTGAGCGAAGCAAGTCTGCGGGAGGCTTCTATTTGCGCTGCTAATTTGAGCGGTGCTGACTTGAGCGGTGCTGACTTACAATCAGCCAATCTAAATGGCTCTAATTTGAGCGGTGCCGACTTGCAGGGAGCTAATTTGAGTAAAGCAAATTTGAATGGTTTGATTCTGCACAATGCTGATTTGAGGGCTGCGAATTTGAACAAAGCTTCTTTGCGGGGAGCTAATTTGAGCGGTGCGAATTTGTCAGGTGCTAGCTTGCTGGAAGCGGATTTGCGGGGGGCGAATTTGAGTCACGCCAATTTGTCGGGAGCGGGTTTGCTGTTGAGTTCTCTGACAGGGGCGAATTTGACAGGAACTAATTTGTCGGAGGCTAATTTGATTGGGGCCAGCTTGAATGTTGATAATTTGAATGAAGCGGCTTTGAGCGGGGCAATTTTGCCCAATGGAGCTACTCACAGCCGGGATTGATGAGTTGATTAACCATTTGATTAACCATAACTAAGTAGGTCAATCTCAAAAAACCGAACACCGAGAAACCCGATTTTTGTATGGGCGGTGCCAAGAGTGCCGGCCCTTCCGGGTTTCTAGCCTCTCCCTCGGCTGGAGCAAATTAAGGCGGTTGGGCTTTAACCGCATTCTAGCAAAAGCCGATTGTGGCAGGAAATATCGATCGGGCGTATCGAACTCCAATCAAACTCAACCTGGCATCGACCCTGGCCAAAGCGCCCAAAAACCCCTGTGCACCACCGATACAACTATTTTTGATTTTTTTGGGAAATATACTTGAAAATTCCTGAACTGCGTGCTATAGTCAAAAGGTTTGAGACATTGTGAGTTAGAGGTAAAACCCCGCAGAATGAAACAATTGGGAACCCATCTGGTCGCTGATGCTTGGCAGTCTCCTGGAGACCTGCTCAACGATCCTGAACGTATCCGCCGCGCCATACTCGATGCGATCGAAGCCGGAGGAGCTACTCTCATCGATTTGTGCGTACACCAGTTTAGTCCTCACGGAGTGACGGCTACTGCTACTTTGGCCGAGTCTCATATAGCAATCCATACTTGGCCTGAACACGGTTATTTTGCTGCAGACTTATTTTTCTGCGGAGCCGGCGACCCTCACCGAGCCATGAAGGTGCTACAGACTGCTTTGGAAGCTAAACAGGTAAAACTCACTGAGTTCACGCGCGGTTTCGAGCCAGGGGTGGGAATCGTAGGTTCTGCTTGTGAAGAGCAGTATGCCCCTCGTTCAGTAGAAACGAGTGCCGCCAGAGGATGATGGCCAATTAGCGTAACTTTGAACATTTTATGCTAGGTTTTGTTTAAAATCCCACGGCTTGAGCCGTGGGATTCTTGTTGGAATTTACTTTTTCATTAATAAAGGGCGGACAACTAAATAACCTGCGCCGAAAGCTGCAATCACAATCAGAAAAATCGCAATGGCCAACCACAATCCGCTTAAGTCTGAAGTTTTTTTGGGTTGAGGTATCACACGGTAAGGAGTTTCCGGCACCTCTGTAAATAATTTTTCTGGAAGTGGCTGCGGAATCGGGGAGCCTTTTGGCTCCGGTTCCGGTAGTGGGAAGGGGAAAGCCACTGTCTGAGGTGGTTGAGGTATGGCAGAGTTAGTCTGCGAGGTTGCAGGTGGTGGGGGCGGAGGTTCAATGCTGAAATTGAATTTGACTGACGGCATCTGAGGCATCCCTGTCTGGGTGACACTCTGAGCCGAGTTGACTACTTGCTGTAACTGTTGGGATACTTGAACTACTGTTTCTACTTCTCGCCGCAGTTGTTGATTTTGTTGGACTAATTGCTGATTGTGGGTTTTGAGGGAGTCCACCATCGCTTGGGCTGCTTGCAGCTCTGCCGTGACTTCTCGATAGAGGGAAATCGGTACTGATGGAGAGTAACTATTTGAGTTTTCAGGGGAAGTATTGTCAGATAAGGTAGTATTTTGCATAATTGTAGATGGCGAGGGTGAACTTGTTTTAGTTTAGCCTGAGAGTATTTACAATTAGATCGATCGCAACACAATTCGTCAAGATATTTGTTACAAATATTGAACGTAAATTTAATTTAATGTTACAAGTTATTAGTCAATCGCTATGAACAACTACGCAACCGAACAAAGTATGTCGCAAAAGTCAAGCACCGAGGAAATGAAATACGGTGAACGCCAGATTTTGGAAGGGGAGTTAATTACTTTCCCGAATCCGCGAGTCGGGCGGCGCTACTCAATTAACATTACTTTGCCGGAGTTTACTTGCAAGTGTCCATTTTCTGGCTATCCAGATTTTGCGACAATTCACGTTACTTACGTGCCAGACGAGCGGGTGGTAGAGTTAAAGGCGCTGAAACTGTACGTTAACAGTTATCGCGATCGCTACATTTCTCACGAAGAATCGATCAATCAAATTTTAGACGATTTTGTGGCGGCTTGCGCGCCGTTGGAAGCGACGATTAAGGGCGATTTTTCGCCACGGGGGAACGTCCACACCGTGATTGAGGTGAGGCACCAGAAGTAGGGTGGGTATTTAGCTGTGGTGGCATTGAGATTTAATTGTGGGGTGGCGTCGAAGCGCACCCCACAAGGGTTTTAAGAAATAAAATTGTTAAAATTAGTAAGTAATTGTAGAGTGCGTCAGGGCAGCCCTCTCAATGTAGTCAAAAATTCCCTCAAACGCTTAAACTCTCGTAGTTGGTAGGGCGTGTACTGCGCGTAGGTTGAGTTTGTTCCCCACCGGAGAGTACGGAGAGACAGGCGTTTCAGCATTTGGATTTTTAAACCAAAGCTCCGTATAGAAATTTTCATTACTTGAAATTTGAAAACTCGGAAAGTGAAATAGCGATTTTCTGCTTTTTATCCGGTTCACATTAACCACCTCAACAAATCTGGCAAGGCGCACCCTACAAACTCAACTAATCTTTTTGATATTTATCGTTGGTGTAAGGTGCGCAGTGCGCACCCTACGGTTAACTTTGACTTACAACAGAAGTCGGGGCGATTCCCTACGGGATAGCTTCGCTTAACGCACTTTTTTCCTCTGCTGTTTTCGATTCTGCCAACTTGTCCAAAATCTCCACAACTTCTCTTTCAAAACTTACCTGAGCGCGATTTGTGCGCCCGCCGACGTATAGTTTGCCGTTTTTTTCCAAAGCCCAAATTTGCGAGTGAGACAGATAGCTCATCAGCACGCTCAGCATCAGCAACCCGAAGCCAGTATAAACGATTGGAATGCCCGGATCGGCTTTAATTTGCAATCCCGTACTGCCTACAACTTCGTCAATTGTCAGCATGACTCCGTTAACTTCTACCGCCGTGCCCGCGCGAACTGTAGTTAACAATTTGCCATCCGTACCGTACACTAACATCGTTCCTTGCAAGTCTTTTGCTAGCAGAGAAACTCCCGCACTCAAATCTGGTTTTGTGGGAATCCAAGCACCCCAAATTCGGCCGTTACCTTGGGTGTCTAGCTGAGCCATTGGCAATTGTAAAACCGGGCTTTTATTGAGGCGAACTCGCACGGCGGCTATTGCCCAATCTGCTTGATAAAATGTGACTCCCCGGTATCTGAGGGGCTCGTTAACGTGAATGGTTTTGCGATCGACCTCTTGGCCTGTTTTGTCCAAAACTGACAGGTCAGAGTAAAATTGGTCGATGCCGCCTTCGGGAGTATAATCAATCCAAAACCGATTAACTCGCATCGACCAATCCTTCGGTATTTGTGGCCCCGCCCAAGGTCCCGCATCCAGGATATTCTGCACCTGAAATGTTTCGCCGCTGGGAACCATTTCTTGACCGAGAAATCCCGTCATCGCGCCCCACATCGACCCAGCTAAAATAATTAGCATACTGGCGTGAACAATAATCGGGCCGATTTTACCAATTATTCCCTTGCGAGCATAAACTTTTTCGCCTTCTCGAAATATGCGGTAGTTTTTTTGCTGCAAAAGTGGTTCTAAGGAACTTAAAGGAACTGTTTCTAATTCCGCACTGAGAGCTAATTTTTCAAACTGCTTTGGTTCTTCATAAAATTTCCAGCGGCGGGCGGCTTTTAATGCCGGAAATTGTCGGGTAAATGTACAAGCTGTTAAGCTGCTGCCGAACAAAATTAGGATTGACAAAAACCACCAAGTGCGGTACACGTGGTCTAGTCCTGCAATTAGCACAACTTTCCAAGTTAGGAAGCCGAACAAAGCGGGGTGTTCTGGATAGTTAGATTGGTAAAATGGTACTGATTGACCTTGTTCGATGACGGTGCCGGAAATGCTGAAAAATGCGATCGCCAGCAGTAAGATAATTGCCAGCCGCAAATCTGCTAGCACCGGCAAGATTTCTCGCTTGAAAAACCTTTGAGGGGCCGTCGCCCAGTTTGATAGTTTAGATAGAAATACTTCTTTTGATGTCATTGGTAATTATGAAGAAAGAAGGAAAAAGGAAGAAGGAAGAAGGAAGAAGGAAGAAAGAGGAGGGAAAAACAAAACATGAATAAAATATTATTATCGAGGAAGTCTCAATCAATTTTGAATTCTTTCTCTTTTCTTTCTTTTTTCCTTCCTTGGAGTTCTTCGCGGTTCGGTTCGTTAAAAAAAACTTAATTCACGCATTCAGTAGAGATTGCTATATCTTTAAATAAAGACTGAAGTCCTTACTACTAAACTTAAGCGGGAAGGATGCGGGAAAGCAGAGAGAAAACGCCAAATCCTACTAGCAAAACACCGCTAACAGGCGTAATCCAACTAGACCACCGACGTAATTCTAACAACTTTTTAATGCTAGCAGTGAAAGTACCTGCTATAATCAGCGGAGCGACGTAGCCAGCAGCATAAAACAGTAGCAGCACACCACCTAAAACTGTATCTCCCGTTTTGGAAACCCAAGCTAAGAGTGTAGCTAAAACCGGCGTGCTGCAGGGAGACGCTACTAAACCAAAAGTTAAGCCCAATAAGTACGATCGCACGCCCGCGGGCAAATCTTTCGGCACCCACCCCACAGCGTCGAAAGACGGCATTTGTAAGGGTAAAGCTTCGAGTAAATTCAGCCCCATTAGAATAGCAATAATGCTGACCAGAATCGGCAAACCCAGGCCAATTTTGCCGTAAACTTGTCCGGCAAATGATGCTACAATACCTAAACCCGCAAGGGTGGTGGCTAATCCCAGGGAAAACCACGCAGACTGGGCTGCTGCTTGCAGGCGACTTTTTGCTTCGTATCCACCGATGTAGCCGATCGTGATCGGCAACATTGAAAGCATACAGGGCGTTAAGCTCGTTAGCAACCCTGCCAGAAAGATGACTCCGACGCTGACTAAACTGAGGTTTGTCAGTTGAGTATTTACTAAATTATTAGCAAATTGTGCGAGTTGATAAAGTTGAGTTTGCAGGGTTTCCATCAGTCGATTTTAGATTTTAGATTTTAGATTTTAGATTGACTCCACAGCCCATCGATTTTAGATTTTAGATTTTAGATTTTAGATTGACTTCACAGCCCATCGATTTTAGATTTTAGATTTTAGATTGACTTCACAGCCCATCGATTTTAGATTTTAGATTGACTCCACAGCCCATCGATTTTAGATTTTAGATTTTAGATTTTAGATTGACTTCACAGCCCATCGATTTTAGATTTTAGAGAGGCTCTACAGATGAATCTGGGAGTTTAAACTAAATATCTAATATTTTTGCTCTTCACGACTCCTGTCGGGGGCTTGTATCCCTAGGCAGGTGACTTCAGGTTCGGGGCTGTTCTGGCTTTGTTGAAAATTGTAACAGATGCGGGCAGGTTCGGTTTGAGATTTAAGATTTTAGCGATATTTACTGGTTGGGAGTTAAAAGGTCGATCGCACCCTGGTTTAAATTGATATCTTGACAGCATCCTCAACAAGCTGTTGGCAACTGGCGCAGCTACACCAGATAATTCATTGACTGCGAAATCGGCCCGAAAGCCTGTTGTGGAAATTATTCAAGCAGACTTTAATTTTACTCTACTTTAAATTAAAGCCACTTTCTTCATTAATAGACCCGTCCGGCATTATTGCCCCTGCCAGCACCGCACCTCTGAGATTTGCGCCCGTTAAAATAGCGCCTTCTAAATTAGCATTGCTCAAATTTGTGACTTGTTTGGAACCTCGGAAAAAGAAGCTGTGCAAGTCAGCACCTGTTAAATTAGTGTCTGCCAAATTAGCATATTGCAAGTCAGCACCGTGCAGCGTCGCATCCGTTAAATTAGCTTGGGTAAGATTGCTTCCCCAAAGTCGAGTATCTAAGACATTAGCATCCTGTAAATTGGCGCGACTCAGATTTGCCAAAGTGAGATTAGCATCCCACAACTTCGTGCTGTTGAAATTAGCTTCGGTCAAATTAGATCGACTGAGATCCGTGCCTAAAATATCAGCATTTGCTAAATTAGCGCCGGTGAGATCTGCGTCAGAAAGATCCGCATCTTTTAAGTTAGCACCGGCCAAATTAGCGCCGCTCAAATTAGCCCCGGACAAATTGGCTTCTTGGAGATTAGCGCCCCGCAAATCGACAGCGCTCAAATCGCATTGCTTCCACAGAAAGCTGACGCACCAATTATCTTTTAATAGGTGACTCACATCCTCCGTATTCGCTGCCATAACAGGAGGAGTTAAGTAGAGAGTGAACAGGACGATCGCCAACACCGTAGCGAAGAAAGTTTTCAACCTCATAACTCTTTTCATTGACACTAACTTGCGCCATAAATTATTGATGTCTAATCAAAGCATAGCAAAGAATCGGCAACTTTCCTCAGCAAGATTACTCAAAAATATTAGTGTAGTGAAAGGTTAATCAGGGTTGGCGCAGGCACAAACTTAACTCAGGTTGTGTTACACCCCCTTTGAGCTAGAAACCCGGTTGATTCACAAATGCCTCCCTGCCAAACTAATTTTTTTCCTAAAAACCTGGTATCGGATAACCGCAAGTTTGATTGGGATTTGCCAGTGCAATATCGCTACAAAGTAATACTTGCAGCAGGCAGTTGCGCTCGCTCTCCCAGGGGCATACCTGCAAACAATCCCGGTATAAACTGCTCAATATGGGAATCAAGAAACCGCTCCTATAGCCTACAAGCCCTATTTTTAAAGGGTTCTAGACGCAATTTTTGTTAATTGCGATCGGCATCACTAACTAAGCCGAACTTTCATCACACAACTCAAGCCCCAGCATCACCCAATCTCATCAAACTTATCACGTTCCTGAAACTACGGATATCACTGTCAGTAGCTGAAGTATGGAGGAAAATGACAGCATACAGTTGAACAGCACTTTTCCCATGCCTACTATCCCCCTTCTCCCAACCCAATTAGTTGTCACAACTATTTTCAATTCGATCGAATCTTTGGGACTCACTAATATTGCCGGCGTATTTTCGGGCGATCAAGCTGAATCCCGACAAGAGGCAAATTTAAAAGTGAGTACCAAAAAGTTTTACACTCAGGGTTTAAAAAATCTCGAACAACAAGACTTGCACGGCGCTATTAAAAATTTTACTGCCACAATTAACATTAATCCCCAATTCGCGTCAGCTTACAACGATCGCGGTGTGGCCCGCTACAAATTAGGCTACAAGCAATCGGCGATCGAAGATTTAACTACAGCCATCGAACTCAATCCTTACCGAGCCAAGTATTACAGCAATCGGGGGTTTATGCTGACTCGTTTAAAAGATTATACTGCGGCGATCGCCGATTACACCTCGGCACTCCTGCTCAACCCCAATTTAACCCAAGCTTACTTTAACCGAGGTGCTATCCACCTGCAAATGGAGAATTCCCTGGCAGCACTAGCTGATTTTGAGTCAGCAATTCGCCTCGATCGCGATTTTGCTAAAGCTTACTTTAACCGAGGAGTGACTAGATATAAATTGAGAGAGGTTCAGGGAGCCTTTGAGGATTTTCAGAAGGCGGCAGGGCTTTTTAAGGAGCAGGGGAGAATGGATTCTTATCAAGAGGCAGTTTCTCAAATTACAAAGCTATGGTGTTAGTTCAATTTGGGAATTGGGAATTGGGAATTGGGAATTGGCTATTGATAATCAGGTAAGGTGCACCCAAGAGCACCCTACACCTATAATTATTGCTTCAGTCTTATTAAAGTTAGCCAATACTCAAAGCCGCGTCTCTGGAAGGCAAGTTATCGGCAAGGTAAGCAGAAGAAAAGTTAATTTCAAAAGCAGCATTTTGAACTGCTGCAGGAGTGGCATTTTGAACCACAGCCAAAGTAACTCCTCCAAATTGAATGAGTGTGTTGCTGCCTGATTGGGTGAATGAGGTGTTGGATAAAGGGCTGGTCAAGCCAATACGATCGCCATCTCCCGGCCTAAAATCAAGAATTATATCGCTCATCCCATCCAACTCAAGAATTTCACCCGTAACCCGAACAAAAGTATCTGCACCTGCGCCGCCGGTGAGAGTATCGCTGTCACTATCGCCGATTAAAACATCGTTACCATCGCCGCCGATTAAAATATCGTTTCCTCGGCCGCCTCGCAAAAAGTCGTTACCAGCATCACCATTGACATTATCGTCGCCGAGATTTCCGTTGATAATATCGTCGTCAACACCGCCGCTAATGGAGTCGTTACCTTTGCCGCCTCGCAAAAAGTCGTCGCCTTCTTCGCCCG